>NZ_VWWC01000013.1:0-83104 GCF_011753175.1 Burkholderia sp. Cy-637
TGACCAGCTGGGCGAGCGCGGCGCCGGCCTGGACCTGGTCGCCGGGCGTGACGCCGATCTGCGAAACCACCGCATCGGCCGGCGAGACGATCGTGCGCGGACCCGCGACGATGCCCTGGCGAGCCTGCTCGGCCAGCGCCTGACGCGCGTCGAGCTCGGCCTTGCGCGCGGCCGCGAGCTGGGAGCGGGTGGCCAGCCCGTCGTTCAGCAGCGCGACGGTGCGCGCGAGTTCGTCGCGCGCCAGCGCCGCCGCGCTTTGCGCCTGCGTCAGCGCGATCACCGCGGCCGGATCGGCTTCGACCACCAGCAGCGCGGTGCCGCGCGAGACGCGCTGCCCCGGCTGGGCGAGCACCCGCGTGACGCGGGCCATGTAGGGCAGGCTCACGGTCAAGGCGCTGCCGGCCGAGGCGGCGACGATGCCGTAGGCGACGATCAGCTCGGCGGCAGGGCCTCGCGAGACGGGCGCGAGCTGGACCGCGACGGAGGCGCCGGCGTCGGCTTGCGCGGCGACCGGAAGCAGGGCGATGGCGATCGCCAGCGCGAGGGCTGGCTGCGTGAGGCGGGCAAGGGGCAGGGTAGGCATGGTAATGGAAGGGCAATGGCGGCGCGACGCGGGCGATGTCGCGCGGGGATCAACGGGAAGCGAGCGCGCGGGCGGTGGGCGTGGCGGCAGCAGCCTCGCCCGGCCGGTTTGCCGCCTGGGCATCAGGCGCGGCGTCGGTGTCGGGGATGGCGCCGCCGAGCAGGGCCTGCAGGCCGATCCGCTGTTCGGCCAGCGCCTCGCGCTGGGTCGCGATATCGATGCGGCGCGCCAGCTCGGCGGCGACGGCATCGCTCATCTGCTGCAGGGTGATGTCGTGCGCGGCGTAGGCCGCGCGCGCATGACGGGCGGCGGCGGCCAGCGCGGGCAGCGCCAGTTCCGAGCGCGTCAGCTGCGCGGCCGACAGCGCGGTATCGGCGCGCAGCTGGGCGAGGTCGGCGCGGGCCGAGGCCAGGCGTGCCGCGTATTCGTCGGCGAGCCGCTGCCGGGTGGCGGTCTCGATCGCGATATTGCCGCGGTTGCGGTTGAAGATCGGCAGCGAGAAGTTGATCTGCAGGCCGCTCGTGTAGATCTCCGAGGTGTCGCGCGCGCGGGTGAAGCCGAGCTGCAGGCTCGGGAACTGGTTCAGGATCGCCGCGCGCAACCGCTGCTCCTGGGCCTCGTAGCCGGCCTCCAGCGCGATCAGGTCGGGCCGCCGCTCGGGCAGGGCGGCCAGGGCTGCGTCGAGCGTCGCGTCGGGCAGCGCGGCGAAGGTATCGGTGCCGGTCAGGTCGAGCCGCACCTCGGGCGCCAGGCCGAGCAGCAGGTTCAGGTCATGGCGGGTTTGTTCGCGCGCATGGGCCATCTCCGCGGCCTGGCGCTCGGCATCGGCCAGGACCAGCCGGGCGGCGCTCGCCAGGTCCTCGGTCGTATCCTGTCGCGCCAGCGCGCGCTGCAAGGCGGCCAGCCTGGCGCGATTCAGTTCGCACTGCGTATCGAGCAGCGGCAGCATCGCCTCCTCGAAACGCGCCTTCACGAACAACTGCCGGGCCCGCGTCACGACCTGCCATTCCTGCCACAGCAGCGCGAGATCGAGCTTGCGGACCGTGGCATCGGCGGCCGCGCGGTTGGCGCCGCGAGTGACGATCGCCATCACGTCCATCGCCAGCCCATACGAGAACGCGCGGGCCAGGCCGAGCTGGCCGGGGTAGTCGCTCGACAGGCTGATCTGCGGGTCGGGCAGCAAGCCGGCGGCGAAGGCCTGCGCGTGCGCGATGCCGAGATCGTCGCGGGCAAGGCGCAAGTCGGGGTTGTTCGTCACCGCCAGCATCGCGACCTCGTCGATGTCGAACCCGTCGGACGGATCGAAACGATGGGCGGCCAGCGCGGGCAGCGGCATGCTGGCCGGATCGACGCTCAGGCGTGCCAGGTCGGCCGCGCCGGTCGGCTTCGCATGCCGTGCCAACGGCTGCGGCCGGTAGGACTGGCAGCCCGCCGTCAGCAGTACGCACGAGGCGGCCAGCGCGGCCAGCAGGGCCGGGGCGAACGCGGCGCGGCGGCGCGACACGCGATGGAAAATGCGAGGCAATCTAAGCTCCCTGGACTCCAGAATGACGAGCGATGGATTCTCCAGGCCCGGGCATTAAGGGAGGCTTAATTGCCTGCGGATCGGCTCGCCGCGCGGCATCCGGAATGGATCGGGGCTTGGCTTATGGCAGGCTTAAAACCGGGCGCGCGGCGAAAAAATATTGTGCTCAAGGCGTCAGCCGGCCTGGCCGATAAGCAACTGCCGAATTCCGGCATTCACTCAGGAGAATGATTCATGGCCATTCAGGCGATTTCCAGCCAGGCTGCCGGCGTGCCCGCGTCCGGCACGAATCCGCAAGCCGGCACGGCCTCGCGCGCCGGCAGCACCGCGGAGACCACCGAGACGAGCGGCAGCGCGCGCGCGGCGAGCGCCTCGACGAACGGTGCAAGTGCCGGCACCGCGTCGTACACGGTCCGGATCAGCCAGGCCGCGCATGCGGCGCTGGCGGAAGCCTCGGAAACCTCGGTGCAGACGGCGCAGGAAGCCGGTCACGGCGACCTGCAGGCGCAACACCTGCTGGCGAGGGAGCAAGCCAACCGGACCGCGTGAGCGGAGCCCGCGCGGGTGTCCATGGGATGGGCGCCCGCGCGGCCGATCTCACCTGTATTCGTTCATGCCGATCGTGACCCGGCCGGGCTTGTTCATGGCAGGCTCCACCGCGTTACGCCTCGACAGCATGCGCCTGCGGCAGGCCTGAACCGGACATTTCTAACTGGCCCAAACCGGACATTACTAAATAGCCCTGACAGACAAATTGTCGTTAATTAGGATTATGTCAAATAACGTGGAAGGCACACACCCTTGCCGAGCCTGCGTGCCTTCACCTCCATCGCATCACATCATGTCAGCGCCGTCAGGCTAACCGGAACATGCTTGTGAAACGGCGTCCTGATCAGCGGATCGCAGTTGTCGCCGGGCGTCAGGCGATTGATCTGCGGGCCGACCGGTTTCTCGCCCTGGAATCGCAACCCGTAACCGTGCGGCAGCGTAACGAATCCGACGCGCGTATCGGCATCGATCTGGACATGCACCTCGATCTCCCCAACCCGCGAGCGGCACATGGCGCGTCCTCCATCGCTCACGCCGAAGGTTCGAGCGTCGTCCGGATGAATGCGCAGTGAGCCATGCGGGTCCTGCTTGCGCCAACCGGGATCCCGATAGATCTGGTTGGCGTTGTAGGTTCGACGCTCGCCGGCCATCAGCACGAGCGGAAATTCCGCGTTCGCCGCCGTTCCTCCGTCATCAGGCAATGCCCGCAATTGCTCGATCATTTCCGTTACGGCCAGCTGGATGCGTCCGCTCGGATGTTTGATCAAGGACCACACATCCTCCATTCGATGGCGGCTCAGCACGATGCCCTGGGGGTTGTCCAGGATGTGATTGAAGAGACGCGCGCCCAGCGTGAATTTGTTGCCCTCCAGGCCGGTCCGCAACACGGCATCGCGGTGCTTGCGCGCGAAATCGATCGTCAGCGCCAGGAGCGGCGCGGCCGACGCGAGCGCTCCCAGCCGCCGGCCCAAGGTCCGGTAGACGATGCTGGCGGCGTAAGGCGCCAGGTCGCGACGGCGTCGCAAGGTGGCAACCAGCGCCGCCATGAAAAACATGTAGTGGCCACCTCGCCGGCTATGACGGCTGGCGAACTCGAGCAACGGCAGGCGCTTGGGAAGCTTTCCCATTTTCTCCAGCAATCGCGTGTAGATCTCCGCCTCGGGCAGCGATTCGCCCGTTGCGGGAAAAAGCGGTTGGCGCAAGTGGAAATAATTTTCCGGGAATTCCAGGTTGAATCCGGTCGCCTCGCATTTTTCGAATTGCGACGCCGCCGGCAGGACGTAATGCGCGTGACGGGCCGTTTCGGTCATGGCGACGTCGACCACCACCAGCAGGTCCAGTTTCGCGAAGGCCGTCTCCAGCGCTCCCGTGTCGGAAACCGTCAGGGCCGGGTTGCCGCTGTCGACGAACATCGCGCGAATCCGCTGGTCGCCATCGTTGTCGATTTCGCTGGCCAGGATATTGGGCGGAAAGAAGCCCGACACCGCGAACATCTTGTGACGCACCGAGCGCACCATCCTGGGATTGCGCTCGTCGGTATCCGTCATGACAGGCAACAGTGACGCGTGAAGGTTGTTGCCGCCCTGGATGCCGAAATTGCCCGTCACCAGGAACAGCAGTTTTTCCAGCCAGGAGTTGAGCGTGCTGTTGCGGCTCTGCTGCAACCCGAGGTCGATGCGCAGGCAGGCGCGCGACGCGCGTGCATAGCCGCGCGCGACCGCCTGGACGTCAGCCAGCGAAACATCGGCCAGCGCCACGTACTGCTCGATCGGGACGGCGCGCAGCGCCTGCTCCACCTCGTCGAATCCATCGCAATGCGCGCGCAGGAAATCCCGGTCGTGCAGCCCTTCCCCGATGATGATGGCCAGCATCGCGGCCATCAGATAAGCATCCGTTCCAGGCCGAAGTTGAAGATGGATGTCGGCCAGCTTGGCGGTTTCGGTGCGGCGAGGATCGATCACCACCAGGGTTCGGTTCGGATCGCGATGGATGTGCTTCAAGGTATCGCGCGCGTTGGGAATGCCATGCGCCTGATACGGATTGGCGCCGATCACCAGCAGGTAATCGCTGTGCTCCACATCCTCGGTGGTATGGCAGCTCTGCTTGCCGAACATGCGCCCGTTCAGCCAGAAGTCGCCGGTCTTTTCCTGCGCCAGGGCGTTGTAGGCATACCAGCTTCCCATCGCCTTCATCAATTGCCGGCTATAAGGACTGCCGAGATGATTCCCCTGCCCGCCCCCGCCATACAACGCGAAGGCGGTGCCGCCATGCTGCTTGCGGATCGCATTGAGCTGCGCCGCGATCTCGTCCAGTGCCTGGTCCCAGCTCACGCGTTCGAAGCTGCCGTCGGCCAGCCGTTTGAGCGGATGGTGAAGGCGGTCGGGATGCGACTGGTAATGGGTCAGTCGCGCGGCCTTCTGGCAGATATAGCCCTTGCTGCTGGGCGTGGCTTCGTCTCCCCGGATTTTCCTGAACTGCCCTGCCTCGGTTTCCACCGACAAGCCGCAGTTGCGCGAGCACAGGATGCAGGCGGTATGTAGGGTAGACATGAGTTCTCCTGAGGAAACAGCGCTACCCAAGTTGGATAGCTTTCGCTATCCTATGAAGCCTGTAGCATTTGGTCAACGTCGCCAACCTCAAATTTTTTCACCATGCGCTACTCGCGGGAACACAAGGAGGAGTCGCGTCGCCGGCTCCTGGCCAGCAGCGGCAGGCATGCGAAGAAGAACGGGTTTTCCGCCTCGGGGGTGGATGCCCTGGCGGCATCGGCCGGCGTGACGATCGGCTCGCTCTACAAGCACTTTGGTACGAAGAATGCGTTGTTCGCCAGCATCGTCGAGATGGAGATCGGGCGCACCATCGCCTGGTTCGAGAGCTTGCGAGAGCGCGGCGCCCCCGCCCTGAGCAAGGTACTGACGTCCTATGCGAGCATGGACCACCTTCGGCAGCCGGCGGAAGGCTGCATGCTTCCCGCGCTCAGCGCCGAGGTGGCGCGCTCGTCCGACGAGGTCCGCGCGGCGTTCGAGGCAGGCATGCTGAGCCTCAAATCGATCATGAGCGAACTGGCCGGCTCGGATCAGGCGGCGTGGGTATTGATCGCGCAAAACGTCGGCGCGGTCATGATCGCGCGAGCCATGCTCGATGAAGACAGGCAGCGCGAACTGCTGAACGCGGTCCAGGCCGCGAACCGCGGCCTGATCGAGGCGGCGCCGGCCGCGCCTGCGCCGACCCAAGCCGATTGAGGCGGCCCCGGGGCCGACATCCTGGATGGGCGAGAGCCCGTTTGCCTCGGCTCAGCCCATCGCCGCGGCCAGTTCCTCGACCGACGGAATCGCCAGATAGGTGCCGCTGCGCTCGACCGTCAGCGCCGCCGCGCCCTGTGCCGCCGTGATCGCCCGCGCCAGGGGCTCGCCCGCTGCTAGGCCGGCGACCAGCACACCGCAGAACACGTCGCCCGCGCCCGAGGTGTCCCTGACGTTCGCCGGCACCCCGCCATGGCGCGTACTGCCCGCCGCATCCACCAACAAGCAACCGCGAGCGCCAAGCGTGACGATCACCCAGGCGGGCCCGCGCGCGAGCAGCCAGGCCGCGCCGGCCTCGACGTCCGCCATGCCCGAGATGCCGATCATCTCGCCTTCGTTCGCGATCACGCCCTCGCACCGTTGCAGAACCTCGGGGCCGTCCCAATGCCACGGCGCGGCGTTCACCACCACACGGGCGCCGCGCGCGCGCGCGTGCTCGGCCAGCGCGCCGGTGACGGCGGAGGAAAGATTGCCTTGCATCAGCAGATAGTCGCCCGGCCGCAGATCGTGCAGATGGTCCTGCAATGCTTCCGGCGGCACGGCCTGGAGGCAGCCGACGGTGGTCACGATGGCGTTCTCGCCGTCCGCCGTCACGGTCAGGATCGACATGTCGGTGGCTACCGGCAACTGCAGCATGCGCAGCGCGGCGAAGGGCTCGCGCGACAGCGCGCCGGCCAGCTCGCTGCCGCTCGCGTCGGTGCCGAGCGCCGACACGAACACCACCTCGGCGCCGGCGCGGCCGGCCGCCACCGCCTGGTTCAAGCCCTTGCCGCCCGGCGCGCGCACGATCGAGCGGGCCAGGATCGACTCGCCGCGCCGCGCCGCGCGCTCGATCGTCAAGCTCACGTCGGTGACGGCATTGCCGAGCACGTAGACACGCGTCATGAGCGTGCCCTGTCGGCCGCGCTCATGAATTCGCGCAGCCGCGCGGTGTCGACGTCGTTCCACCACAGGCCGTCATGCTTGAGGTAGCTGGCGACGATCACGGCATCGGCGATGCCGAACATGTCGCCGACGTTCTCGGGCGTCACGCCGGAGCCGACCACCACCGGCAGCGAGGTGCCGGCGCCGATCGCCTCGAGTTCGTCGAGGCTGGCGGAGTCGCCCGTGCGCTGCCCGGTCGCCACCGCCGCGTCGGCGTCGAAGAATTCCACGTCGCGCGCCAGCTCGGGAATCGAGCGATCCGCGGTGATCGCGTGCGCGCCGTGCTTGACATGGACATCGGCGAAGATCTTCACCTCGCGCGCATGCAGCCAGGACCGATAACGCGTCGCCTGCGCGGCCGGCCCCTCGACGAAACCCTCGTTGGCGATATAGGCATTGGCCCACTGGTTGACGCGGATGAACGAGGCCGAGGCTGCCTTGGCGATCGCCAGCGCCTGGATCGCGCCGTTGGCCAGCACGTTGATGCCGATCGGGCAGGACACCGCGCGCTTCACGGCGGCCGCCACCACGGTCATGGCCGCCACCGTTTCCGGGCCGATATCGCCGGGCTTGGCGAAGGGAATGTCGCCGTGATTCTCGACGATCAGCCCGTCGACGCCGCCGTTCACCAGCAGGCGCGCCTCGTTGACGGAGAACGCGACGATCTCCTCGATGCCCTGCCCCTGGTAGCGCGCCGAGCCCGGCAGCGGCAGGCAGTGCAGCATGCCGATCACGGCCTTGCGGCGGCCGAACAGGGTTTCGATGACATTGGGTTTCTGGTCGAGCACCAGCTTCTTCTGCATGATCCGTGGCTCCTGATTCCGATGATTAGGACGAGGGCTTATTGGTAGGCGGCACTATGGAAATCGATCTCCAGCGCCAGGGCTTTCGCGAACACCGCGTTCGCGCCGGCGAAATCGAAGTGTTCGTCGGGAATCGAATCGATCTGCTCGCGCAGCCAGAGCGCCTGCCGGGTGAAGGCCTCGTCGGCATGCAGGTCCACCCAGGCCCGGATGCCGGGATGGCTGATGGTCTTGCGCGCGGCCGCGCCGCACCATTCCGAATACATCCATTCCGCGCACATCATGGCGACGATCGCGTCGTGGTAGCTGCCGTTCGCGGCGATCTCGAGCATGCCGCGATCGAAGGCCCGCACCGGCTCCGGCAGCACCGCCTCGGGCGGCAGCGCGGTGATGCCGAGCCGCGCGAACATCGCCTCGAAATAGGGAATCTGCTCGGTGGCCAGCGCGTGCAGCACGCCGGCCAGCCAGCGCTTGCTGGCGAAATCGGGCGCCTTCACCAGGGCATGGCCGAAGATCGTGACGGCGGTCTCGACGAAGCGGTGCTCGTAGCGCAGGTAGTTGGCGAATACCGCGTCGGGCAGCGCGTCGGCCTGGATGTCGGCCACGAAGCGGTGCGCCTGCATGGCATCCCAATGCGCGAGGTTGTGGGCGCGCAGGCGCGCCGAATGAGACGGATGCTCCATCATTTCCTTCCTTTGCGCGCCGAGCGCAGCTTGCCGAATACGCGCGTGTTGGACCAGATGGCGAGCAGGATGATGATCCCGGTCACGATCTGCGTGAAGAACGGCGAGACGTGCAGCAGGATCAGGCCGTTGCCGAGCGTGGCGATGGTCAGCGCGCCGAGGATGGTGCCGACCACGGTGGCCCGCCCGCCCATCAGCGAGGTGCCGCCCAGCACCACGGCGGCGATCACGTCGAGCTCGAAGCCCGAGGCCGCGTTCGAGGAGCCGGAGCCCAGCCGCGAGGCCAGCACCAGGCCGGCCAGCGCGGAAGCCAGGCCCGAGATCACGAACACCGAGGTCTTGATGCCCAGCGCGGGCATGCCCGCGCGCCGCGCCGCCTCGCTGTTCGAGCCGACCGCGATCACCTGTCGTCCGTAGCGCGTCCGGTTCAGCGTCACGTAGCCGGCCACGGCGGCCAGCACCGCGATCAGGGCCGACACCGGAATGCCGGCCAGCGTTCCCGCGCCGAACACGTCGAAGCCGGTGCCGGGCGCGATCGGGATCGAGAAGCCCTGGGTGGCGTACAGCGCGATGCCGCGCAAGGTGGTCAGGCCGGCCAGCGTGACGATGAAGGACGGTATCGCCTGGCTGGCCGAGAACCAGCCCTGCACCCAGCCGATGCCGGCGCCGGCCAGCAGCGTGAGCACGAAGGCCAGCGGCCAGGGCAGCCCCGCCTGCATGACCAGGGCGGCCAGCGAATTGGTGAGCGCCACGATCGCGCCGACCGACAGGTCGATGCCGCCGGTCGCGATCACGAAGGTCATGGCGACGGCGACGATCATCATCGGCGCCAGTTGCCGCAGGATGTTCAGCAGGTTGGCGCCGGTCAGGAACACCGGCGTGCTCGCGCCGAACAGCAGGCAGCAGAGCACGAAGAACACCGCGATCGACGCCACCTGCGCATGCGAGAGCAGATAGTCCTGGTAGCGGGCGCCGCGTTGCCGCTCCGTGTAGGTCGAGGTATCCATCAGTGCCGTCCTCCCACGATCAGCCGGACCAGTTCCTCGAGCGAGGTATCGGCGATGCGCCGCTCCGCGACCTTGGTCCCTTCGTACATCACCGCGATGCGGTCGCACACGCGGAACAGGTCTTGCAGGCGATGCGTGATCAGCACCACCGACACGCCCTGCGCCTTGACGCGATCGATCAGCGCCAGCACCGCCTCGACCTCGGCCACCGCCAGCGCGGAGGTGGGCTCGTCCATGATCAGCACGCGCGGCTCGAACGAGGCGGCGCGCGCGATGGCGATCGCCTGGCGCTGGCCGCCCGACAGTTGCTCGACGTTCGCGCCGAGATCGGGAATGCGGATCTTCAGGTTGGCGAGCAGGCGCTCGCCCTCCTCCAGCATCTGGCGACGCCTGAGAAACCCCCTGCTGCTGATTTCCCGGCCCAGGTACAGGTTGCCGGCCACGTCGATCGCATCGCACAGGCTGAGATCCTGGTAGACCATCTCGATGTGCCGTCGCCGCGCGTCGGCGGGGTCGGCCAGCCTGACCGCCTCGCCGCCGACGAAGATCTCGCCGCTGTCGGGAATGTAGGTGCCCGCCATGATCTTGGTCAGCGTCGACTTGCCCGCCGCGTTGTCGCCGATCAGGCCCAGGCACTCGCCCGGATAGAGATCGAGATCGACGCCGCGCAGCGCCTGGAACGAACCGAAGGAGATGCGGATGTCGCGCAGCGACAGCACGGGCTGCCGCGCCGGCGCGCTGGCCGAACCCGCCGGGCTGGCCGCCGGTTCGAGGGGGTCCATGTCGCTCATCTCGGTCTCACTTCCTGAACTGGGCGCGATACGGATCGACGCCGGCCTTGGTCACGATCGCGACCGGTACCGTGATGACGGGCTGGACGGGCTTGCCGTGCTGGATGTCGTCGAGCGCCTGGATCGACGCCGCGCCGATCGCGGCCGGATCCTGCTGCACCACGCCGAGCACCACGCCGCTGTCGAGACCGCGGATCACCTCGGCCGCCAGGTCCCAGCCGACCACCTTGATCTTCTGGTTCATGCCCTGCGCGTTGATGGCGGCGATCGCGCCGAGCATGGCCGGCTCGCCGGTGGCATAGATGATGTTCAGGTCGGGATTGGCCGTGATCAGGTTCTCGGCCGCCGCGAGCGCCACGTCCTGGCTGTTGCGGCCGTCGACGGTGCCGGCGATCGAGATGCCGGGCGTCTTCGACCACTGGCCGACGGCGGCCTTCAGGCGCGCGTTCTGGATCGTCGAGCTGAGCGCGCCGATCACGCCGATCCTCGCCTTGCCGCCCAGTTGGCGCTTCACGTAGGCGGTGGTGAAATCGGCGATCATGCCGCCGCCCACGGCGTTGTCGACGCCTACCTGGGCCTTCTGCGGCCCGGGCGGCAGCACCGCGTCGATGCCGACCACCGGGATCCCGGCATCGGTGGCCGCCTTGATCGAGGCGCGCAGGCCGTTGACGTCGATCGCGTCGACGGCGATGCCGTTGACCTTCTGCTGCGTGTAGTCGTCCATCGCGTTGTTCTGCGCGCTGGGCGCGTCGTTCGCGTTGAACACCACCAGCTTCGCGCCCAGCTTGTCGGCCTGCTTCTGGGCACCCTCGCGCATCTGGTTGAAGTAGGTGGCCTGCTGATTGATCAGGATCAGGCTGTAGGTGGGCGCCGCCACGGCCGTGACGGCCACGGCCGACGAAGATAGTAGCAGTCCTAATATAAAATGATGAAAACGCTTCCCGCCGACGATGCTTTTCATGACGACCTCCAGGGTAAGGGTTATCGGTTTACCGGTGACGAAACGGAGCCGCGCACGATCAGCTCGACCGGCAACCTGCATTCCGCCTGCCCGGCCGCGGCTTGCGGCTCGGCCAGGGCCAATTCCACGGCTTTCCTGCCCATCTCCCGGATCGGCTGCCGAATGGCCGTCAGGGGCGGGTTGAACAGATGCAGGGGGCCCGCATCGTCGAACACGATCAGCGACAGCTCGCCCGGCACCGACACGCCGGCCGCCTGCAGGGCTTCCAGCAGGCCGAAGGCGATTTCCCCGCTGGAGATGAAGACCGCGGTGGGGCGCTCGGGCGACTGCAGCAGCTCGGCCGCCGCCTGCCTGCCGAATTCCGGCGAATAGGCGCCGAAGCTTTCCATCACCACCTGGGCCCCGCCGGCGCCGGCCGCGTCCCGCAGGCCCTTCAGGCGCTCCGCGGTGCTGCGCAGGCGCCGCGGGCCGCCGACGAAGGCCAGGCGCCGATGGCCGAGCGAGGCGAGATAGTCGCCCGCCAGGCGGCCGCCGCCTTCGTTGTCGCAGAACACTTTCGCGCAGGCGATACCCGGCACGTCCTCGTCGATCAGCACCAGGCTCGGCGCGTTGCGCAGGGCCTCGCCCAACTCGGCCGTGTCGTGATGGCCGCTGACGAACAACAGCCCGCTCACCCGGTTGCGCAGCATCCGGTCCACATAGGCGACCTCGCGCGCGGCGCTGTTGGAGGTCGCGCTCAGCAGCACGCCCTGCCCTCGCTCGTCGGCGGCCTGCTCGACAGCCGAGGCCAGCGCCGCGAAGAACGGATTGGCGATCTCCGGAATCACCAGGCCGATGGTGTCGGAACGCCCGCGCCCGAGGCTGCGCGCCAACGGGTTCGGCGTATAGCGCAGCGCGACGATCGCGGCGTCGATACGCGCCGTGGTGGCGGCCGGCAGCTTGATACCGGCGTTGAGATAGCGCGACACGGTGGACGGGGACACTCCCGCCGCCGTCGCGACATCGCTGAGACTGGCTCCGTACTTCGTTTTTGCCAAGGTTCCCTCTAGGAAAACGCTTTACTAAATCGCTTTCCTATTCGAATTGGCCATAATCGCCGTGTCAAGAAGAATCCTTGTCTGGAGAATGGCGCCGGCCTCGAGCGGTGGCGGATGGGCTGAAGCTGTGCAGCCGGGGAGAACTAGGGGGAGAAAGCCTCGACGCGACGCTCGCCGTCGCGATGCAAGGCGTGGCCTGGCCCTGGAGATGAGCCGGGCGCCGGCCTCCAGGTCGGCTCTTGGAAGGGAGACGTATCCAGGCCGCGCTCGCCTCCGGAGGTGCCGGCGAGCGCGGGTTTGCTGCCTTACTTCATTTTCCAGCTGGTGGCCTTGACGATATCCGCGTCACAGTTCCTGAGGTTCGAGAGCCCCTCGTTGAGCAGGCTGTCCCATTGCTTGACGCGATTCAGGCCATTCGGCGCCTGGTTGAAATGGCTCGTATCGACGACCTTCGAACGTTCCGCGTGGAAGGCATTCATGAAGGTCTTTTCGTCGGCGCTGTTCGGCACCCGCTTGAGCAGCCCCAACAAGGCATTGGGGCTGGCGTCCACCCCTTGATTGAGCGCCGTGTCGACGAAGGAGCCGATCGTCAGGGCGCTGCCGAAGCCGCGGTTGCGCGCTTCCTGGACGCTGGGCTGGATATAGACCGTGTAGAAGGTTCGCCACATCGCCTCCCGCCAGGCCGGGTTGTTCTGCAAGCCGTTGACCTTGGCGCAGAAATCCTTCTTCTTGCCGTCGATCTTCAGGATCGGTCCCGACATCGTGCCGGTCGCGCCGATGCGCGCGAGGCCGCCTTCGACCGACGGCGTCGCGGCGCCGCTCGCCGCGTCGAAGTTCCTGAACAGCGTCGGGCCGTCGGGATCGCCGTCATTCGGGCCGCCGGTGGTGGCGCCGAAGATGCCGATCGTGAACCCACGATCGTCGCCGATGTCCTCGCAGTAGCCGTACACGTTGGTCCACGTGAGGGAGTCCTGCTCGGACTTGTTGACCAGCTTCATGATGTTGTCCCACTGCTCGCCGTCGAGGCCGGTCGACGTCTGCAGGAACTGCAAGGTCGCGGGCGAGAAATGGCCATTGTGGTCGAGGTCGTCCGGCGTCAGCTTGGCGGGCTTGCAGGCCGCCCCGATCACCCAGGGCTGGCCGCTGCCGTCGGCCCCGCTCGCCGTGTCGGGCGTATTGCCCTGGCTGCGGTAGGCCGCGATGTAGTTGCGGTTCTGGTAGCTGACGACGTTACCGGTATCGTAGGTGGCCGTTGCCGCCCACGGTGAATTGCAGACCTCGACCTTGGTCGCGGCCGACTGCTGCGCCGACGCCGACGAGGAAGCCAGCAACATGATGGCTGCGCACGGCGCGAAAACGGCCCCCAAACCACGCGGAATGGACTTCATATCTATGATCTTTGAATAATCGTTGTGTGTTATCGGAAGGGTGGATTTTATTTATCAATTTCCGCCCTGTCCGTCGCTGCCGGATTCGTTTTTATTATTGAGAATCCGAATTTAATTATCGTAATAATTGCAAAGTTCATTCCGTGATTTTGCGAAAAAATGTATCAAAAAACGAAAGGCGACGATTCCCGATCAAGATGCCGTGTGGCGATGCTTTAGTTGATTCGAATTTCCAGGGAGAGATAAACCAGTCAGTCCATCGCTGGTTGAAATTGATTATGATTCGGCGCCAGGGGCGCGGAATCACCCGCCTCCGCAGCCCGGCGCCACGAACTCATAAGCACTCGCTTCAAAGAACGCGCTCGACCGCGCACGACGATGGATTTACCATTTCCAACCCGGGTCGCGCGATCCGGCGTGAGATATCCCCACCTTTCCAGGAAAATCCATAAATGACCACGACATTAATCCCCGGCAATACGCTCATCACGCCATCCCCGGAGGAAGGGCGCCAGCTCGCGATGAAAATGGCGCGCCTCGTCATCAAGGCGACCCAGCCCGACGAGGCCGTGCGCAACCAGCTCCGCGACGTCTATGCGAACGACGCCGCGATGCTGCTGCAAGTGGGGCAGATCGTTGCCGCCGAATTCGCGACGATCGCCGCGGCCAATAACTACTGGCGCGCCTGAACGGCATGAATGGCCGGCACCCGCTCGCCGCGGGCCGGCCCGCGTGACACCTCGACATCGACGGCAGTCCCCTCTGCCGCCTGGACGCAGCGTCCAAGCTTGCTGCCTTGTCCCGCCACGGCAAATCTGAAAACCTCCCTCCGACAAGACGTTCGAACCTGTCCATCGGAGCGTATTCGAGATGTTTTCAAGCCTGGCACCGTTGTTCTTCGTGCTCATCTGGTCCACGGGGCTCGTCGTCGCGAAAGCGGTGGTGCCGCATGCCTCGACGGACCTGTTCCTGCTGGTGCGCATGCTGCTGAGCGCGGGCCTGCTCGGCGCGCTGGCGCTGGCGGCCCGCGAGCGCTGGCCACGTGGCCGGCAGTTGGCGAGCCACCTGCTGGCCGGTGCGCTGCTGCACGGCGTCTACCTGAGCGCGGCCTACTGGACGGTCGGGCATGGCATGCCGGCCGGCGTGATGTCGCTGATCGGCAGCATGCAGCCGATCGTGACGGTGCTCGCGATGTTCTTCATTTTCGGCGAACGTCCGGCGCCGCGGACCGTGGCCGGCCTGGCGATCGCGATTGCCGGCGTGGTGTGCGTGCTGATGCCGGCCGTGGCGGGCACCGGCACGACGGCGCAGCACTTCGGCGTGCTGGCCGTGGCGGTCGCGATCGTCTCGGTAACGGGCATGACCGCCGGCACCATGATCCAGCGCGGCCGGCTCGCCGGCGACGGCGTGCGCGTGTCGGCCAGCGTGCAGAACGCCGGCGGCGCGATGGTGGCCCTCGCGGGCATGTTGCTGGGCGGCGGGTATCGCTGGGACGGCACGCCCACGCTGTGGCTGGGCCTGGCCTGGTCGGTGGTGGGCCTGTCGGTCGGCGCGGTGCTGTTGCTGGTGTGGATGGTGCGCGTGCACGGCGCGACCAGGATGAGCACCCTGCTGCTTGCCGTGCCGGCCCTGGCCGCCGCCGAGGCATGGGCCCTGTTCGGCGAGAAGCTGAGCGCGCTCCAGATGCTGGGCTTCGTGCTCGCCCTGGCCGGCGTGGTGCTCGCCCGCCGGGCCGCGGCGCCCTCGCCGCTCAAGCCGGCGCCGGCCGGCTCGCTCGAGATCCAGCCAGGCGCGGCCGCCTCGCGCAAGTAGAGCTTCGCGCCCGGCTCGCTCCCGACTCGGGCTCGAACGTCCCCCGCCAGAAACCGGGGACGCCCGAGCCCGGCACGGCACTTAGAGGCCCACGAAAGCCGGCAAGGGCTTGAAGTCGGCGCCGATCTGGTTCGGCATGACGCCCAGTTGCTCGGTGGGTGCCTTCAGGCGATTGGCCCACAGCGTCGGAAAACCGAAGGTCTTCGCGCCGGCGGCATCCCAGCCCGCGAAGGCGACGAAGGCGATCTGCTCGCGCGGCAGGCCGAAGGCATCGATGCCCATCTGGTACGAGCGCGGATCGGGCTTGTAGGCCTTGACCAGGTCGGTCGACAGCAGGTGGTCGAACACGCCGCGCAGCTCCGGATTGTTCCTGACGCCGGCCTCCAGCATCGGCAGCGAGAAGTCGGTCAGCGGCGCCAGGCCGATGCCGTGCGCCTTCAACTGCTTCAGCGCCGGCACCACGTCCGGCCAGACCTTCTGGTTCAGGAACCCGGCCAGCAACTGCTGGCGCTGCTCCGGCGCGAGGCTGGCCTTCTCCGCTTCTTCCGTGAACTGCAGCGCGTCGGCGCTGATCTGCACGAAATCGACATAGCTGCCCATCAGGGTCCGCAGCCAGGTGTAGTCGAATTGCCGGGCACGCCAGGTGGCCACGAAGGCGGCGCCCCGGCCCGGCAGGAACTGCTCCACCATGGCGAAGATCGGGCGCGGATCGAACAGCGCCAGGCCGTCGAAGCCCACTGCCTTGATTCCGTTGCTTGCCGCCCAGGCCGGGATTGCCGTGCTTGCCGCGCTGGCCAGGGCCGCGGTCACGAAGTTGCGTCGATTCATGGTTTGCCTTTGCTGATGTCGAACATCGGTGGAGGATTGGATGGGACGAACCGGAAGCGGGCTTGCCGGCGCGAAGGCGCGGCGCGCACGACGGCGCGCCGATTCGCGTGGGTTCGCGAATCGGCCCCGGTACGTCGGTGAAAAGGAAAGGTTTCGGCCTGGGCTTGGACCTGGGCTGTGGCCTGGGTTTGGGCCTTAACGCCGGACTTCGATGGTGTCGAACGACTGGCGCCGATAGATCAGCGCGGAAACGGCCCAGCTCAGGATGAAGATGCCGATGATGGCGTAGCCGAGCGTGCCGAAGTTGTCGTTGAGCGCGCCGATGGCATCCCAGAAGGCGCCGCTCACCTTGGCGTGGTTGGCGACCAGCCCCAGCGCCTCCACGCCGCCGACCACCACCGCCGCGATCACCGAGATCAGCGTGATGGTCATGTTGTAGTAGATCTTGCGCAGCGGCTTCATGTAGGCCCAGCCATAGGCGCCCAGCATCAGGTGGCCGTCGAGCGTGTCGATCAGGGACATGCCCGCGCTGAACAGGATCGGGAACACCATGATCGCCCACGGCGACAGCCCTTGCGCCGCCTGGTTGCCCGAGATGCCCAGCAAGGCGATCTCGGTCGAGGTGTCGAAGCCCAGCCCGAACAGGAAACCGAGCGGGTACATGTGCCAGCTCGCGCCGATCACGCGGAACACGCGCCGGAACATGCGCGAGAAGAAACCGCGCTCGGCCAGCAGCGCGTTGAAATCGTCGTCGTGGTAGGCGCCGCCGTTGCGCACGCGAATCCAGGTCTTGACGATCGAGCGCAGGATGATCAGGTTCATCGCCGCGATCGCCAGCAGGAAGCCGGTCGACACCGAGGTGCTGACGATCGAGCCGATCGCCTTGTAATGGGCGAAGCGCCCGTTCAGCGCCGTGGCGACCACCGCCACCGCCGCCGAGGCCAGGATCACCACGCTGGCATGCCCGAGCGAGAAGAACAGCCCCACCGTCACCGGCCGCTGGCCGTCCTGCATCAGCTTGCGCGTGACGTTGTCGATGGCCGCGATGTGGTCCGCGTCCACCGCGTGACGAAGGCCGAAGCCATAGGCCAGCAAGGCGGTGCCCAGCACCACCGGATGATGCCGGAACGCCATGAAGGCCCACAGCCACGCGAGCAGGTTCAGGCCGATCAGGAATGCATAGGTCGCAAGCAGCTTGCGCCTTACCGTTTCATCCGACTGGCTGACGATGCCGATGAATCGCGAGATCATGCTGCGTCCTTGTTTGCGTCGCCCGGCGACGACGGGCGAACTCGAGGTTCGAAGCGGCGCGGCCATGCCGATCGCACGAGCGCGCCGCGCATGCCGCTCAGACCGGCACGCCGAGCCGCAGCGACACTTCCTTGTGCTTGCGGCCGATTTCGTCGGGGTTGAGGATGCCCTTCTGCATCAGGCAATTCGAGGCCGACACGATCCACTTCTCGTAGTAGGTCAGCTTCGCCGCCATCTCGGTGCCGATTTCCTCGGTACCGCGGCGCTTCTCCTCGGTATTGACGATCTTGTGGAAATCGAGCACGTCCAGCAGCGCGTGGCAGCGCTTCTCCCAGGGCAGCAGCGGATGTTCGACGATCTGCACGGGCTCGTGGGCGCCGGTGCCGCCGAAGTCGTTGGGCAGCTTCTTCACCAGCATCGAGGTATCGGTCATGGGTGTCTCTCCTGTTAGATGCGCGGTACCGACACGCCGATCATCGTATCGCGCGTTGCCAGCTTGACGAGTTGCTCCTCGGTGTAATGCTCGGTGCCCTTGGGGCGCAGCGGCAGCACCAGGTAGCGCAGGTTCGAGGTCGAGTCGTTGACGCGCACCTCGACGTGCTCGGGAATCCGGGTGCCGAATTCCTCCAGCACGGCGCGCGGCTCGCGCACCGCGCGCGAGCGGTAGGGCTTGCTCTTGTACCAGTCGGGCGGCAGGCCCAGCACCGGGCGCGGATAGCAGGAGCACAGCGTGCAGACGATCAGGTTGTGCACCGTCTCGGTGTTTTCCAGCACCGTGAAGGTGGTGTCGTCGTACATGGAGATGCCCATCTCCTCGGCCGCCGCGTTGCCGTCCGCCAGCAGCCGGGCCTTGAAGGCCGGATCCACCCAGGCGCGCGCCACCAGGCGCGAGCCGAGGATCGGCGAGCGCGAGTCGAGCACCTCGATCTGGTGGCGAACCTCGTCCGCCGTGATCAGCTCGCGCTCGATCAGCAACTCGCGAATCGCGATTTCCAGGATTTCGTAATAACCCGGTTGCTCGTTGTTCTCGATGGCCGCGTGCTCGGAATGGTCCGAATGGTCGTGCGTATGATCGTTTGCCATGTTTCGCCCTTATGCCTTTTCAAGCCAATTTTCAAAAATCTCGAGTTGCAGCGTGTCCGACGGCGCGCCTTCGTTTTCCGGCCAGAGATCCTTTTGCGAGAAACGCACCTGGTAAAGCCAGAGCTGGCTGCCGGCGTTATGGCCGAATGCCTCCTGCTCGGGATTGATGTATTGCTCGACCACCCTCACCACCTGGCCGGGTTTGCCGCGCAAATAGAACGGCGTGCGGTAATGGCCGATCGGATAGCGGACCGACACCCTGACGTGGTCGCCCACCTGGAACGGCGACACCCGCCCTTCGCGATTGACGATGCCGGGAATCCTGGCGATGTGCGAAGCCGCGGCGGCGTGGGCCGGGGCGCCGAACGCGATCGCCGCGCCGCCGGCCACCAGCGACTTCAGCAGCGTCCTGCGGGCCGGCGAGCTTTCGTGGTTCGCCGAATGGGCGGGATGAAGCGAGGGAGAATCATTGATCGACATGGCTGCCACCTTTCGAGGATACAGGCCTGAAAATCCTGTTTACCGCTAATGACGCAAAATCCGGAATCCAGGCGCGACGGTAATGATTGGTATGGGAACTCGATCGAAACCGCCATTGCCGATATCGTCGGCAAGCGGCGGATTCGATTCGATGCGTTTTTCGATTTCCAGCTGGAAATTGTTTCCGAATCGATATTTTCAGATTTGCCATGTCGAAACAAGGCACGAATCTTGGAAGCAGCGTCTAAGTCGGACCAAGCGCGGAAATGGCCCGGCGGCGGCCTGGGAATGGCCGCTGGAATCGGTTCGGAAAATGCCCCGCGGGCCGCGCGCGAAGTGATCGGCGCGGCCGCGAATCAAGGATCAGGGCTGGCGGGAAGGTGCGGCGGGAGAGTCAGGCGAGGACGGCGCGAGGGCGTGGGCCATGGCACGGCCGGATGGCGTGCCCGTGTCAGTGACCGAGGTTGGTTTCGCAATCTTCCCAGTACCGCAGCGGATCGCGGTGCTGCGGATAACGCTCGTTGAGCCAGCCCGTCAGGCGGTTCCATTCCGGGTGGCGGGAGCCGATCAGCGAGGACCAGATCTCCGAGCGTTCGAGGATCTTGCCGCTCGCGCGATCGCGGATCAGCAGGCTGCCGAGGCCGCTCGAGCTGTTGGTCTGCGATTCGACCTGGTAGCGCGGCAGGATCCGCAGTTCGGCGTCCTCGGCCCAGCCGTAGACGGCGCGAACCGTGTTCGCGGGGTCGCGCAGCTCGATCGGGCCGCTGGCCGGACGAATCGCCTTCCAGCCTTCCGGGAACTCGACGACGATCTCGTGGCCGCCTTCGCGCACCAGCTTCACGCGCCAGGCGCGTGCCATCGCCTCGCGCAGGCGGGCCGCCGACTCGTAGCCGGACGGCAGTTCGACCGCCATCGGCAGGGTGACCAGACTGTCCTTCCAGAGCCGGCTTTCGTCGGCGGCGCGCTCGATGGTCTCGAATCCGCTGCCTTCGAAGGGATTCACCGGCCGGCTCGACGCGCTCGTGCTGATGCTGCCACCGGGTAAGCCCGAAAAGAGACGCTCGGCGTCCTGTCGGGTCAGTTTTGTCTTTCCTTTTTTCATCAGTTCTTTTTGTGCCACGATCTCGATTACCTCGGGCCCGTGCCGGATACCGGCACCGCGCCCCTTTTTACGGGCGCCCGAATGGGCCCGAAGCGCCATTTTGCACGCATATTACCGGCTTGCCGGCCTCGGTGGGGCCGAGATGCGTAGAAGAATGGCTTGGCACCGGGCGGGGACACGGCGCCGAGCGCCCGGCTGCGAGGTCCCCGCCCGCTTCTCAGCGCACGGCCCGTGCCCGGGATTGTCCGCAGCCGCCCACCTCGCATCGGCTCTCGCGCTCGGCGAGCAGCCGTTTCGCCGAGTCCGCCATGACCAGCACCGAGGCCGCCAGGATCACGGTGTCCTTGATGATCAGGCGGCCGTGCTCGGAGAGGAAGGGAAAGCCGTGCTGCGCGTCGCCCAGCGCTGGCACCCAGGTTTCCGGCGTGCTCGCCAGGAACGACAGCGTGACGAAGGGCGTGATAAACGACAGCAGGCCGCCGAGCAGGCCCAGCTTGCGCGAGGCGACGTTCGACAGCACCAGTAGGCCGATCAGGATCTCCAGCGTTCCCAGGCCGCGCGAAAAGGCATAGGTGTTGTTGTCCCGCTGCCAGGCGCGTTGCTCGGGCACCAGTTGCCCTTCCTTCGTCATGTGCCGGGCGTAATCCTCGGGATGCTTGTAGAAGAATTCCATCACGGGGCTTTGCGCCACCAGCGGCGTGATGCTGTCGGCCTCGTAAGGCACGAACTTCAGCGCGCCGATCCAGAGAAACACGATGGCGATCGAGATGCGGACCAGGTTGACGCCGAAACGATCGGCGCGGCTGGTGACCTTCAGGAAATGGATATAGGCATTCATGTACGTTTCAAACCACGGCGAGGAAAGTCTAGAGGAGCGCGGACATCCACCATGCCGCGCTCCCGTCCCGGATCAGCTGCCAAAGTAGACCGGCTTCAGGCCGCTGTTCTCGTCCGCGGCGATGCCGCGATTCGCGCCGCCGGCTTCCGAGCGCACGGCCGGGTTGGCGCCATAGCCCGCCGCGCCCTCGCCTTGCCGGTTGGCGGCGATGCGTTGCTCCGCGGCCTGCAGTTGCGTCGGGTAGCTGTTGTCCTCGCCACGGCCCGCGTTGTAGCCGGCCTCGTGCAGCTGCACGATCTCGGCGCGTACCTGGGCGCGCGTCAGCGTGCCGGCCTGGGCGTTGGCGGTGCCGGCGGCGAATGCCGCGACGAGGGTGGTGGCAGCGACGAACACGGGGATAAAGCGCTTCTTCATGATCTTCTCCATCTGGCAAATTAGGTGTGCGTACAAGCTTGTCGGCTCGACATGCTGGATCGATGCCGCCGGGTTGCCGGGATGCGTCGTACTTGGTGATCGCATGAGCACACTGTAGTTGCCGGGCCGTCGCGCTTGAATGCCGGGCAAGCTCAACAAGATGCCCGTTCGTCTCACGATGAGGATCAGGAGCAAAAGCACTGTCGGCGCTTCGTGCGAGCCCTTCATTTTCATTTCGGCGAAGCGGCTCGCCAGCGGATTGAAAGGCTTTGCCGATCGGCACGAAGCCGGCCGCCGAGGGCTGGAGCCCGCGTCACGCAAGGGGCGCACAGACTGTTACATAAAGCGCGCCGCATCTCGTGCACGAAGCCTCGCGGAGGATCGTTATGCTCACTGTGGCCGCCGCGCCAGGCTTTCGTTTCCGTCAGGTCGAGATGGCCGCCACCCGGCAACACCGCTGCCGCAAGCCCGGGCTCACTCCGATGAACGACAAGCACAAGATCATGAAAGACACCCTGCCGCCTCGTCACCACCCCGCTCGCGCGATCGTCGCGTCCACGCTCGTGATCGCCCTGCTCGGCCTCGCCGCCTGCAACCGGAAGAGCGATGACGCGCCGCCGGCCGCCGCGGCCAGCGCCGCGAGCGCGCCGGCCGCTTCCGACGCGCAGCCGGCACCGGCCGCCTACACGCCGCCGAGCGCCGACCAGCTCTACCAGATGGTGGCGCCGATCGCGCTGTTCCCGGACAAGCTGGTGGCGCTGGTCCTGGCCGGCGCCACCTACCCCGACCAGGTCACCGCCGCCAATACCTGGCTCGGCCAGAATCCGACGCTCAAGGGCGCCGACCTGACGGCCGCCGCCGACGCGCAGCCCTGGGACCCTTCGGTCAAGGCGCTCACGGCCTTCCCGGCGGTGCTCTCGCAGATGGCCTCGAACATCGAATGGACCACCGCGCTCGGCCAGGCCTACTACCACGATCCGAACGACGTGCTGAACGCGATCCAGGTGATGCGCCAGCGTGCGCAGAAGGCGGGCCACCTGAGTTCGGGCAGCCAGCTGCACGTCACCCAGGTGGCGCAGGCCGCGCCGCCGCCGTCCTACACGCCGGCGCAAAGCGGCCCGGCGATCTACGAGGGGCCGCCGATCGTGCCGCCGCCGCCCCAGACCATCGTGATCGAGCCGGCCCAGCCCGATACCGTCTATGTGCCGGCCTACAACCCGGCGGTGGTTTACGGCGAGCCGGAGGTCTACCCCGGTTACGCCTACCGGCCGAGCTACGACACCGGCGCGGTGGTCACCGCGGGCGTGCTGTCGTTCGGGGTGGGGATCGCCGTGGGGGCGCTGTTCAGCCATCACGACTGGGGCTGGCATTCGTGGGGCGTGAACTGGGGCGCGCCGCATCCGGGCGGCCCGGCCTGGGGCAACCGGGAACGGCCGGCGGTGGTGTACAACCACACCACCTACATCTCGAAGTCGACCACCGTGATCAACAACATCCACAACACGCGGATCACGAACAACGTCACCAACAACTACGGCAACACCACCAACAACGTCGGCAACCTGGTCAATCGCGGCGCGCCGCCGGCCGGCGTGGCCGCCGCGCAGCAGATGCGCGAACAGCAGGCCGCGCGCGAGCAGCAGATGCGCGAGCATCCGGGGGCGCCGCATCCCGGTCCGTCGGCGATGTCGATGCCGCATTTCGGCGCCAACGATACGCGGCCGGGCGAACGGCCCGAGCCGCATCCCGACGCGAATCGTCCGAACGAGATGGCCGCGCATGCCGGCCCGGGCGAACCGCATCCGGGTGAGGCGCGGCGCGTCGAGCGCAACGAGGCGGCCCAGGGCGGCGCCCATCCGCCCGCCGAGGGCCGCGCGCCGGAAAACGTCCCGCATCCGCCCGCCAACGCGAACGCGATGCACGGCCCGAATCCGGCGAACGGCGAGATGCGCGAGATGCCCGGCATGCAGATGCACCAGCAGGCCGAGCCGCGCCGCGAGCCCGAGGCGCCGCGCAACGAGCCGGCCGAGGCGCCCCGCCAGCAGCGCGAGGCGCCGCCCCAGGCGCGCGAGGCCTTCCAGCAGCAGCATGAGGTGCATGCGCCGCCGCAGCAGCACGAGGCGCCGCGCCCGGCTGCGCAGCCCCGGCCGGCCGAGCATGCGCAACATGAGCCCGAGCAGCACGCGGCACCGCATCCGCAGGAGCACGAAAGGCAGCAGCACCGCTGATCGCGTCGCCGCTCGCCAACCAAAAAAAGCTGCCGGCGCGATGCCGGCGGCTCCTTGGCTCAATCGAAATCGAACATGTCGAACAGCGAGCGTTTCTTGCGATAAGGCTGCGGGTGCCCGGAGCGAGGCTCGTCGCGCCGGTACCGATGATCGTCATGGCGCGCCTCGCGCTGCCGCTCGAATTCGCGCTCGTCGTGCCCGCGCGTGTTCGACGAGGCCGGTGCCCTGGCCTGCTCCTCGCCATCGAGCGCGATCAGCTTGTCGAGCTCGCCGCGATCGAGCCACACGCCGCGACAGCTCGGGCAGTAGTCGATCTCGATCGAGCGGCGCTCGGCGATCAGCAGGTCCGGGGTCTTGCAGACGGGGCATTTCATCTTGCTGGCTCCTTGAACGGCTTGAAGATGGAGCCAGCATAAGGATCTGGCCGATTCGAAAAAACCTGTATCCGACGAAATTCGACTGCGGTTTTTTCGAACCTTTACGCCCCGACTCAGAAATTGAACTGGTCGATATTGCCCGCATCGAAGGTGGTCGGCGGCCCGAGCACCACCTCGCCGTTCTTGCCGATGCTGCGCCGCCCCAGCTTGCCGGCCTCGAAGGATTCGCCCTCCTTGCCGCTGATGTTGCCCGAGGCGAGATTGGCGGCGGCATAGGCGGCCAGGTAGCCGAGCTGGCCCGGATCCCACAACTGGAACGCCTTGACCGTGCCGTTCTTGACGAAGGCGCGCATCTGGTTCGGCGTGCCGAGGCCGGTCACGGCGACGCGGCCCTTGCTCGACGAGGTGGAGATATAACGCGCCGCCGCCACGATCCCCACCGAGGTGGGCGCCACGATCGCCTTCAGGTTCGGATAGGCCTGCAGCAGCCCCTGGGTCTCGACGAAGGACTTCTGGTCGTCGTCGTTGCCGTAGGCGATCTTGACCAGCTTCAGCTTCGCGTATTCGGGCTTCTTCAGTTCCTCCTGCATCCAGTGGATCCAGGTGTTCTGGTTGGTCGCGTTGGGCGTGGCCGAGAGGATCGCGAACTCGCCCTCGCCGCCGGTCAGCTTGGCCACCAGCTGGATCTGCCCGCGCCCGATGCTTTCCGCGTTGGCCTGGTTGACGAAGATCTGCCGGCCGTCGGGCGCCGTGTCGGAGTCGAAGGTCACCACCTTCACGCCTTGCGACATGGCCCGCTTCAGGTAGGGCACCAGCGCGTTGGCGTCGTTGGCGGCGATCACGATCGCGTCCTGCCGCTGGGTGGTCAGCGTGTTGATGTACTGCACCTGCGAGGACGCGCCCGCGTCCGAGGGGCCCACCACCTTGCCCTGCCCCTTCAGCTCCTTGATCGCGGCCAGGCCGCCGTCGTCGGCGATCACCTCGTAGGGGTTGTTGATCTGCTTGGGCACGAAGGCGATCTTGAGGCCCTCCTTGACGCCGGCCGCGGTGGCCGCCGGCGCGGCGAGCGCAGACAGCGCGGCAAGCGCGACCAGCAGCGCGCCGGCGGCCGCGCGCGCGGCCGGATTGGGGAATCGATGCATGCTTGTCTCCAGGTTGGGCCGAAGCGAGCGTCCGGCCGTGTTGATATGCAGGGGTTCGAGCTGCCGCGCGATGCCTGCCGCGCGGCACGAAGGGGGAGCCGCCCGGCTTCAGGACGCCCGCATGCGCCGCCGCAGCCGGCGTGCCTGCCAGGCGCCGAGCAGGTTCGGGATCAGCACCGAGGACAGCAGCAGCACGCCGGTGACGATGGTGAGCGCCTCGCTCGACACGTCCACCAGGGTCAGCGCGTTCTTCAGCACGCCGACGATCAGCAGCGACAGCAGCACGCCATACAGCGAGCCGCGCCCGCCGAAGATGCTCACGCCGCCGAACAGCACGGCCGCGATCACGGCCAGCTCGAAACCCTCGCCGTTGTCGCCGCGCGCGCTGGTGAAGCGCAGCGTGTAGACCACCCCGGCCAGCGCGCTCATCAGGCCCGACATCACGAACAGGCGCAGCTTGATGCGCGCCACGGCGATGCCCGAGAAGGTGGCGGCGGCGGGATTCGCGCCGATCGCGTAGAGGCTGCGGCCGAAGGCGCTGGCCTGCAGCAGCACCGTGAACAGCAGCGCCGCGGCCATCACGATCAGGAACGGCAGGGGCAGGAAGCTGCCGCCCAGGTTGTCCATGCCGAAGGCCGTGTAGGCGGGCGGGAAATCGGCGATCGCCTGGTCGCCGAGCAGCACGTAGGCCAGGCCGCGGAACAGCGCGAGCGTGCCGATCGTCACCGCCAGCGAGGGCAGCCGGAAGCGCACGATCACCCAGCCGTTGACGAGCCCGGCCAGGATGCCGGCCGCCAGCACCAGCGCGATCACCAGCGGCATCGGCAGGCCCAGGTGCCAAAGCACGCCCATCAGCGCGCTGGACGCGCCCAGGATCGAGGCCACCGACAGGTCGATCTCGCCGGTCACGATGATCAGGGTCATGCTCAGCGCCATCAGCGAGATCTCGCCGATGTCGAGCAGGATGTTGGCGAGGTTCGCGCTCTCCAGGAACACCGGCGAGAGCACCCGCCCCAGCACCAGCGAGGCGGCCAGGATCAGCACCAGCAGCCCCTCCCAGCCGAGGGCCGCGCGCCGGCGCGCGGCACGGATCGGTTCAGCCATGGTCGCGTTTCCTCATCATGCGCTTGGCCACCGAGCGGGCCAGCAGCGTGTCGGCCGTCACGGCGGCCACGATCAGCGCGCCCTCGATCGCCTGTTCCCAGAACGGCGAGACATGCAGCACGGCCAGCGCGATATTGATCACGCCGAGCACCAGCGCGCCCAGCGCGGCGCCGAGGATGGTGCCCACCCCGCCGTTGATCGCCACGCTGCCCACCACCGCGGCGGCCACCACCTGCAGCTCGATGCCCTTGCCGGTGCTGGCGTCGGCGGTACCGAAGCGCGCCAGCCACAGCGCGCCGGCCAGCCCCGCCAGCGCGCCCGAGATCAGGAAGCCGGCCATCACGCGGCGCTCGACGCGGATCCCGGCCAGCCGCGCGGCCTCGGGGTTCGAGCCGATCGCGTAGTGCTCGCGGCCGGCCCGGTAGCGCTTCAGGTAGAGCGACAGGCCCGCCAGCAGCAGCGCGGTGAGCAGCACCAGCACCGGCACGCCGAGCAGCGAGCCGGTGGCCAGCCGCGAATAGGCGTCGGGCAGGTTCGAGGCGTTGATCTGGCCGCCGTGCACCCAGGCGTAGTCGGCGCCGCGCAGGATGTAGAGCATCGACAGCGTGGCGACCAGCGAGGGCACCCGCCCGAAGGCCACCAGCAGGCCGTTGAGGCCGCCGGCGGCGAGCCCGATGGCGAGGCCGGCGGCCAGCGCGAGCGGCACCGGCAACTGCGGGAAGGCCACGTAGAGGCTGCCCACGCCGTAGGCGCCCAGTCCCACCACCGAGCCGACCGACAGGTCGATATGGCGCATCAGCACCACGATCGTCATGCCGGCCGTCAGCAGGCCGACGATCGACACGTTCAGCAGCACGTCGCGCAGGTTCTGCAGGTTGAGGAACTGCGGACGCGCCAGCGCGGTGCCGCCCACCAGCAACAGCAGCACCACGAACAGCGTGGTCTCGCGGCTGCGGGCGATGGCGGCGGCCAGCGCCGCGAGCGGGTGCCGGCCCGGCGCCTCGGCGCGATTCATGGCAGGGGTTCCGGTGGTCATGCGGCGCGCTCCAGGGAGGGGTCGCGCCCGCCGAGCGCGGCGCGCATGATGCGCTCCTCGTCGGCCTCGGCGCGCGGGATATCGGCGCGGATCCGCCCTTCGTGCATCACCAGCACGCGGTCGGCCATGCCCAGCACCTCGGGCAGCTCGCTTGAGATCATCAGCACCGCCATGCCCTCGCGCACCAGCTCGGCCAGCGCGGCATAGACCTCGGCCTTGGCGCCCACGTCGATGCCGCGCGTGGGTTCGTCGATGATCAGCACCGCGGGCCCGGTGGCCAGCCACTTGCCGAGCACCACCTTCTGCTGGTTGCCGCCCGACAGCGTGCCCACCGGCAGCCGCAGGTCGCCGGCCTTCAGGCGCAGCCTGGCGCCCCAGTCGGCGGCCAGCGCCAGCTCGCGCGCGGCCGATACCAGCCCGAAGCGCGCCAGGTGTCCCAGCACCGTCATCGAGGCATTGCGCGCGATGCTCAGCTCCAGCGCCAGGCCCTGCTCGCGGCGGTCCTCGGGCACCATCGCCAGGCCCGCGCGCACCGCGCGGCCGGGGTCGCCCGGCGCGAGCCGCCGGCCCGCCACCACGATCTCGCCG
The DNA here is from genome assembly GCF_011753175.1 of Burkholderia sp. Cy-637. NCBI lineage: Bacteria > Pseudomonadati > Pseudomonadota > Betaproteobacteria > Burkholderiales > Burkholderiaceae > Burkholderia > Burkholderia sp. Cy-637. The sequence continues at coordinate 27,837 of NZ_VWWC01000013.1, forward strand.
GCATCGAGCGGATCGATGCCGAACACGGCGCGCGCCACCTCGCTACGCCCCGCGCCCACCAGCCCGGCCAGCGCGACGATCTCGCCCGCGTGCACCTCGAAGGACACGTCCTTGAACACGCCCACGCGCGTGAGCCCGCGCACCGCCAGGCGCACCGCGCCGCGCTCGACCTCGGCCTTCGGGTAGAAGCTGGCCAGGTCGCGGCCCACCATGGTGGCGACGATGCGCGCGGTGTCCAGCTCGGCGGTGGGCGCGTCCAGCACCTTGGCGCCGTCGCGCATGATGGTGACGTGCCGGCTCAGCGCGAATACCTCCTCGAGCCGGTGCGTGATGAACAGCACCGCCGCGCCGCGCTCGCAGAGCGTGCGCACGATCGCGAACAGGCGCTCGACCTCGGGCCGCGAGAGCGCCGCGGTCGGCTCGTCCATCACCAGCACGCCGGCTTCCAGCGACAGCGCCTTGGCGATCTCGATCACCTGCTGGTCGGCGATCGAGAGCCCGCGCACCGGCTGCCGCGGCTTCAGGTTCACGCCCAGCGAGGCGAGCAGCGCCGCCACCTGGCGTTCCATCGCCGCGCTGTCGATGCGCCCGAGCCGGTCCAGCGGCTGCCGCCCCATGTAGATGTTCTCGGCGATCGACAGGTCGAAGAACAGCGTGGGCTCCTGGTAGATCACCGCGATGCCGGCCTCGCGCGCCGCCGAGGGCGAGGCGAAGCGCCGGGCCACGCCGTCCACGCGCAGCTCGCCGGCATCGGGCGCGTGCACGCCGGCCAGGATCTTCACCAGGGTCGATTTGCCGGCGCCGTTCTCGCCGAGCAGCGCATGCACCTCGCCCGCGCGCAGCACCAGCTCGCCGCCGGTCAGCGCGCGCACCGCGCCGAAGGACTTGCTGGCGCCGCGCAGTTCGAGGCGCGGCGGCGGGGCCGCCTGTACCGGTGTCGCCAAGATCGTCTCCTTGTTGGTGTTGCCAATGAGGCTGGGGCCGGCGCGGGTCGCTCGCTGCGCGCGGCGCGGCCGTCGATCCGGATCCCTCAGATCCGGTAGATGCGTTCGGCGTTGGCCGCGAACAACTGCCGCCGCTCGCCCTCGCTCACGCCGCCGACGATGCGCGCATAGGCATGCCAGAGCGCCTGGTAGCCGCCGAACAGGCGATCCACCGGGAAGTTCGAGGCGAACATCGCGCGCGCCACGCCGAAGGTGTCGATCGCCTCGAGCACGTAGGGGCGCAGGCTCTCGACGCTCCAGTCGTGATCGAACATCGCGAAGCCGCTCAGCTTGACCGACACGTTCGGGCAGGCCGCCAGCTCGCGCAGCCCCTCGCGCCAGGCTCGATAGCCGGCCGGCGTATCGCGGTCGACGAACATGCCGGCGTGGTTCAGCACGATCGCGATCTCCGGATGCTCGCGCGCGAGCCGCGCCGCCTCGGGCATCTGCGAGGGATACAGCTGCAGGTCGAAGGACAGGCCGTGGCGGCCGAGCAGCGCGAACTGCCGCCGCCAGGCGGGATCGTGCAGGTAGTGGCGATCGACGTAGTTGTAGAGCGGCCTGGCGTGGACGTTGAGGATCTGGCGGATGCCGCGCGTGTTGGCGTGCCCGGCATGCGCGGCCAGGGTCGCCTCGACATCGGGCGCCGACAGATCGGCCGCGGCGACGATGCCGTTCGGCAGGCCATGCGCGGCGCCCTCGCCCTCGGCCAGCGACTGCAGCCAACGCGTCTCGTCGACGGGCCGCGCCGGATCGTAGTTGGCCTCGACATGCACCACCTTCGCGATCTCGATCTCGCCGGCCTCGCGCAGCAGGTCCGCCGGCAGGTAGTCGTGCGCGAGCTCGCGCGCGTCGCCGACGAAGGAGATGCCCGGATTCGCCAGCCACGGATAGTCGCCGCCGCCGGGCCGCCAGAAATGCACATGCGGATCGACCACTCGCATCCTCGCTCTCCTCGCGCTCAGGGCAGATGGAACATCGGTTCGAGCGGCACCTGCATGGGCGAGCCGTCGGGCCCGGTCTGCATGATGTCGGCCATGAAATCCCACCATTTGCGCATCACGGGCTCGGCCGGCAGCGTCGCCATGCGATGCGCGTGCTCGCGCGTGAGCACGGCGAACAGGTGATTGGTGCTCTCGTCGAGAAAGATCCGGTAATCGCGGATGCCGGCCTCGCGCAGCAGCGCGGCCAGCTCGGGCCAGATCTCGCGGTGGCGGCGCGAGTATTCCTCGCGCTGCCCCGGATCGAGCTTCATCCGGAAGGCGATCGTCTCCATGATCCTGTCTGTCTCCCTCGTTGTCGTATCGGCGGGCGCTGCCTCGGCGGCGCCCCGTCCCACGGGATGCAGCGACTATAAACGGCTCGCGATAGCCAACCAATCCGTTATCATCATTGGGCGATCCAGAAAACGAATCACCTGCCCATGACCCTGCACACCACCGCGCTGTCGCTCGTCAACCGGCTCAAGTTCAAGCATCTCGCCCTGCTGGTGGCGCTCGACGATTGCCGCAACGTGCACCAGGCGGCCAGCGAGATCAACGTCGCGCAGCCCAGCGCGAGCCGCATGCTCGGCGACATCGAGGACGCCTTCGGCTTTCGCCTGTTCGACAGGAATGCGAAAGGCATGGCGCCCACCGCGCTGGGCCAGGCGGTGCTGGCCTATGCGCGGCGCGCGCTGTCGGACCTCACGCGCTTCGCCGAGGATCTCGACGTGAAGCGCCGCGGCGGCCACGGCCAGTTGACGGTGGGCGCGATCATGGGCGCCGCGCCCGACGTGCTGGCGCTGGCGGTGGCCTCGCTGAAGACGGTGCGCCCGCTGCTGAACGTGCGCATCCTCGGCGAGACCAGCGACCAGATCGTGCAACTGCTGTATCGGCGCGAGGTCGATCTCGCGCTCGGGCGCCTCACCAATGCGCTGCAGCACAACGATTTCCACTTCGAACCGATCGCCTCCGAAACCCTGGTGCTGGTCACGCGCGCCCAGCATCCGCTGGCCGCGCGCGGCGAGCTGACCCTGGCCGAGGCCGCCGAGTGGCCCTGGGTGGCGCAGCCCGTCACCAGCCCGGCGCGGGTGCTGCTGGAGAACGAATTCGCGCGGGCGCGCCTGGCCACGCCGGCCAACCTGACCGAATGCGGCTCGATCTTCGCCACCCTGCAACTGGTGGAGACTTTCGATGCGATCGCGATGCTGCCCGAATCGGTGGTGCGCGACCACGTCAAGGCCCGCCTGCTGGTGGCGCTGCCGCTCGAGATCGGCAAGCGCCTGCCCGGCTACGGCATCCTCACGCGCCGCGACGAGCCGCTGTCGGAGGCGGCCGAATACTTCGTCGGCCTGCTGCGGCGCTTCTCCGATCCCGCCGTCGACATCCCGCCCCCGGACACGCCCGTGATCGTCACTGAAGGTTGACGAACAGGCCGCCGTCCACCAGCAGGGCCGCGCCCGTCACGTAGCGCGCGCGATCCGAGGCCAGGAACACCACGCAGTCGGCCACCTCCTCCGGCGCGCCCAGGCGGCCGAGCGGAATCCGCTTCTCCATACAGGCGCGCTTTTCCGTGTCGGCCAGGTCCTCGGCGTTGAGATCGGTGGCGATGGTGCCCGGCATCACCGAATTGCAGCGGATCCCGTAAGGCCCCAGCGCGATCGCGCAGGACTGCATCAGCGAATGCACGCCCGCCTTGGTGGGCGTGTAGTGGGTCTGCATCCCGCCGCCCACCAGCGCGCTGATCGAGCTGGTGGCGACGATCGCGCCGCCCGTGCCCTGCTCGCGCATCTGCCGCGCCACCGCCTGGGTGACGTAGAAGGCGCCGTTCAGGTTCACGCCGACGGTGCGCTCCAGCACCGCCGGCGGCATGTCGAGGAAGGCGTGGAACGGGCAGATGCCGGCATTGCTGGCCAGCACGTCGACGCGGCCGAAGCCGCGCACCGCCTGGCGCACCAGCTCGGCGCCGGTGCCCGGCTGGGCGACGTTGCCCTCCACCGCGATGGCGCGGCGCCCGAGCCTGCCGATCTCGCCGATCACCTCGTCGACGGCCGTGCCGCGTCCGTAGGAAGCGTCGTTGTCGCCCCAGTAATTGATCACCACGTCGGCGCCCTCGCGCGCGCTCGCCAACGCGATCGCGCGGCCGATCCCGCGCGAGCCGCCCGTCACGATCACCACCTTGTCTTTCAGCAGCACCTCGCCCTCCTGGTTCCCGGTTGTGCGCAGCGCGTGGGCCGGCCACGGCACGCGGCACACGGCTCGCGCCGGCCGCCGCGCGGCGCTGCGTCCGTCGATGCGCCGCGGGCCATCGCCCCCGCGCGGCCCAATATAGGGTCGCCGCCCGGGCGCCGACAATCCGCAATCGACATCGCGCGATCCGCGTTCCGGATCGCCTTCCCGGCTCGGCGCCTCGCGCAAGCGGCGCGCCGCCTCGCATCGATCCGGAAATCGCATCGCGGGCGCCGATTTTGGTATTGGTCACGCATCGCCGCCGTGATTACAGTGCTGCATGCCCTGGGCACCGGCCGAGGCACGACGCACGGCCGACAAGACACGACAGACACGGAGACATGGATGGACGACCCGGCAATCCTGCTCGGCCAGGCGGTGCGGCGCGTCACGCGCCGGCTGCTGCCGTTCCTGCTGCTGATGTACGTGATGGCCTTCCTCGATCGCGCCAACCTCGGTTTCGCCAAATCCCAGTTCCAGCTCGACACGGGCCTGTCCGACGCGGCCTACGCGTTCGGCGCCGGCATCTTCTTCATCGGCTACGCGCTGGTGGAGGTGCCCAGCAACCTGATGCTGGAACGCTTCGGCGCGCGGCTGTGGATGTGCCGGATCATGGTGAGCTGGGGGCTGGTGTCGGCCGCCACCGCCTTCGTGCGCGGCGAGACCGCCTTCTACCTGCTGCGCTTCCTGCTCGGCGTGGCCGAGGCGGGCTTCTTCCCCGGCGTGATCCTCTACCTGGGCTACTGGTTTCCGCAGCGCTCGCGCGGCAAGGCGCTGGGCCTGTTCTATTTCGGCGCGCCGATCGCCTTGGTGCTCGGCTCGCCGCTCTCGGGGCTGCTGCTCGAGCTGCACGGCGCGGCCGGCCTGCGCGGCTGGCAATGGCTGTTCCTGGTGGAGGGGCTGCTGGCCAGCCTGGTGGGCGTGGCCGCCTGGTTCCGACTCGACGACCGCCCGCGCGACGCGCGCTGGTTGCCGCCCGCGCAGCGCGAACTGCTGGCCGCCACGCTGGAAGCCGAGGATCGCCTCAAGCGCGAGCACGGCCCGGCCTCGGTCGGCCAGGCCCTGGCCGATCGCCGCGTGCTCGGCTTCGGCGCGATCTACCTGCTGATCCAGATGAGCGTCTATGGCGTGGTGTTCTACCTGCCGAGCCAGGTGGCGAGCCTGATGGGGCGCCAGCTCGGCTTCACGGTCGGGCTGGTGGCCGCGCTGCCCTGGCTGTGCGCGCTGCTGGCCGCCTACTGGGTACCCGTCCAGGCGGACCGCCACGGCCGGCACCGCGCGATCGCGGCGGCCACCCTGGCGATCAGCGCGGCCGGCATCGCCGCCTCGGTGGCCAGTTCGCAGCCGGTGCTCTCGCTCGCCGCGCTGTGCTTCGCGGCGGCCGGCTTCATCGCCGTGCAGCCGGTGTTCTGGGTGCTGCCCGCGGCCAGCCTGACGGGCAGCGCGGCCGCGGCCGGCTTCGGCCTGATCAACTCGTTCGGCGCGCTGGGCGGCTTCGTCGCGCCGAACCTCAGGCAGGCGGCCGAAACCGCCTTCCATTCGCCGTCGGCGGGGCTCTACACGCTGGCGGCCACCACCCTCGCGGCCGCGCTGCTAATCGCGCGCGCCCCGGGCGCGGCCGGCGGCGAGCGCCATGCGCAGCCGCGCCACTCGTCTTCCTAGCCTCGTCATTCCGGAGGAACACCATGTCGGTACCGACCATCAAGCAGATTCGCGCCTACACGCTTCGCGGCGGCGGCGCGGACTATCACGACCAGGGCGACGGCCACTGGATCGACGACCACATCGCCACGCCGATGGCCCGCTATCCCGAGTACCGCGCGAGCCGCCGCAGCTTCGGCATCAACGTGCTGGGCACCCTGGTGGTGGAGGTCGAGGCCAGCGACGGCACGGTCGGCTTCGCCGTCACCACCGGCGGGGAGCCGGCCGCCTTTATCGTCGAGAAGCACCTGGCGCGCTTCGTGGAAGGCGCCAAGGTGACCGACATCGAGAAGATCTGGGACCAGATGTATTTCGGCACGCTCTACTACGGGCGCAAGGGGCTGGTGGTCAACACCATCTCGGGCGTGGACCTGGCGCTGTGGGACCTGCTCGGCAAGATCCGCGACGAACCCGTGCACCAGTTGCTCGGCGGCGCGGTGCGCGACGAGCTGCAGTTCTACGCCACCGGCGCGCGCCCCGACCTGGCCAAGGAGATGGGCTTCATCGGCGGGAAGATGCCGCTGCACCACGGCCCGGCCGAGGGCGAGGAAGGGCTGCGCCGCAACCTGGAGGAACTGGCCGAGATGCGCGAGCGCGTCGGCCCCGATTTCTGGCTGATGTGGGACTGCTGGATGAGCCTCGACCTCAACTACGCCACGCGCCTCGCGCACGCGGCCCGGCCTTACGGGCTCAAGTGGATCGAGGAGGCGCTGCCGCCCGACGACTACTGGGGTTACGCGGCGCTGCGAAAGGCCGTGCCGCCCGGCATGCTGGTCAATACCGGCGAGCACGAGGCGACCCGCTGGGGCTTCCGGATGCTGCTCGAGATGGGCTGCTGCGACGTGCTGCAGCCCGACGTGGGCTGGTGCGGCGGCGTCACCGAGCTGATCAAGATCTCGGCGCTGGCCGACGCGCACGGCGCGCTGGTGGTGCCGCACGGCTCCTCGGTCTACAGCTATCACTTCGTGATCACGCGCCACAACAGCCCGTTCTCGGAGTTCCTGATGATGGCGCCGAAGGCCGACCAGGTGGTGCCGATGTTCCACCCGCAACTGCTCGACGAGCCGGTGCCGGAACGCGGCCGGATGCGCGCCTCGGCGCTCGACAAGCCGGGCTTCGGGGTGCGCCTGAACCCCGATTGCAAGCTTGAGCGGCCCTACACGCACTGAGGCTCGCACCGAACGCCCCATGACTTCTTCCGGAGACGAACCGATGGACCCGCTCGACAACCCATTCAAGCGCGCGCTGGCCGACCACACGCCGCAACTGGGCACCTGGAACAGCTTCGCCAGCAGCTACACCACCGAGATCATCGCGCAGAGCGGCTACGACTGGATGCTGGTGGACGGCGAGCATGCGCCGAACGCGGTGGACAGCATCCTGCGGCAGTTGCAGGCGCTCGCGCCCTATCGCACGCGGCCCGTGGTGCGCACGGTCGACCACGATCCGGCGCGCATCAAGCAACTGCTCGACATCGGCGCCACCACGCTGATGGTGCCGATGGTGGAAAGCGCCGGGCAGGCCGCCGCGCTGGTGCGCGCGATGCGCTATCCGCCGGGCGGTTTTCGCGGCATCGGCGGGGCGCTCACGCGCGCCACGCGCTGGGGGCGCGTGAGCGACTATCTCGCGCGCGCCGAGGCGGCGCTGTGCCTGACCGTGCAGATCGAATCGCGCGCCGGGCTCGACAAGGTGGCGGCCATCGCCGCCACCGAAGGCGTGCATGGCCTGTTCGTCGGGCCGGCCGACCTGTCCTGCGCGCTCGGCCATCCCGACGACGCGGGCCATCCCGAGGTGCAGCAGGCGATCCGCCACATCATCGAGACGGCACGCGCGGCCGGCAAGGCGGCCGGCATCCTCGCGCCGGCCGAGGACGCCGCGCGCCGCTACCTCGGCTGGGGCGCCAGCTTCGTGGCGGTGGCGATCGACATCGTGCTGCTGCGCGAGGCGCTCGACGCGGCGCTGGCGCGTTTTCGCGACCCGGCCGCCGCCGCGGGCCCCGCCGCATCGGGCGCATACTGAGCCCCGCATCGCGCATCGCGCATCGCACCGCATTGCACCGCATTGCAGCACCCCCGACATCCGACGCATCCCGATCCCAGCCAGGAGACGAGCATGTCCAGCACCCCGACGCAGTACCAGCAATACATCGACGGCGAATTCATCGCCTCGTCCGAGCATTTCGAGGTCCGCAACCCCGCCACCGGCGCCCTGCTCTCGCACGCGCCGGTCGCCACCGAGGCCGACCTGGCCCGCGCCGTCGAGGCCGCGCGGCGCGCGCAGCCGGCCTGGGCGGCGCGGCCCGCGATCGAGCGCGCGCGCCTGCTGCACGAGCTGGCCGACCTGCTGCGCGCCGACGTGGCGCGGCTGGCCGACGGCATCGTCAACGAGGGCGGCAAGATTCGCGCGCTGGCCGAGGTCGAGGTCAACTTCACGGCCGACTACCTGGACTACATGGCCGAGTGGGCGCGCCGCATCGAGGGCGAGATCATCCCCAGCGACCGCGCCGGCGAGACCCTGCTGCTGTTCCGCAAGCCGATGGGCGTGGTGGCCGGCATCCTGCCCTGGAACTTCCCGTTCTTCCTGATCGCCCGCAAGATGGCGCCGGCCCTGGTGACGGGCAACTGCATCGTGATCAAGCCCAGCGAGGAGACGCCGAACAACTGCTTCGAGTTCGCCAGGCTGGTGGCGAAGACCGCCCTGCCGCGCGGGGTGTTCAACGTGGTGAGCGGCAAGGGCGACGTCGGCGCGAAGCTGAGCGCGCATGCCGGCGTCGACATGATCAGCTTCACCGGCAGCGTGGCGACCGGCCAGCGCATCATGGCCGCGGCCGCCCACAACCTCACCAAGCTGAACCTGGAGCTGGGCGGCAAGGCGCCGGCCATCGTGCTGGCCGATGCCGACCTCGACCTGGCCGTCACGGCGATCCGCAATTCGCGCGTGATCAATACCGGGCAGGTCTGCAACTGCGCGGAGCGCGTCTACGTCGAGCGCAAGGTGGCCGATGCCTTCATCGAGCGCATCAGCGAGGCGATGCGCGTGACGCGCTACGGCGATCCGGTGGCCGACGCGAGCGTGGAGATGGGCCCGCTGATCAACCAGGGCGGGCTAGACAAGGTGGCAGCCAAGGTGGCGAAGGCCGTCGAGCAAGGCGGCACGGTGGTGACGGGCGGCAAGCGCGCCGACCTGGGCCGCGGCTTCCACTACGAGCCGACCGTGATCGCGGGCTGCCGCCAGGACATGGCGATCATGCGCGAGGAGATCTTCGGGCCGGTGCTGCCGATCCAGATCGTCGACGACCTCGACGAGGCGATCGCACTGGCCAACGACTGCGAATACGGCCTCACTTCCTCGGTCTATACCGCCAACCTGAACCGGGCGATGCACGCGATCCGCGGGCTGTCGTTCGGCGAGACCTATGTGAACCGCGAGAACTTCGAGGCGATGCAGGGTTTCCACGCCGGGGTGCGCAAGAGCGGCATCGGCGGCGCGGACGGCAAGCATGGCGTGTATGAGTACACGCATACGCAGGCGGTGTATCTGCAGGCTTGAGCGGCAGGATCGCCGGGCGGGCACGCGCGAACGATCAGGCGTGCCCGCCCGGCGCGCGGCCCGTCAGGACCCGCGCCTGCGGCGCGACCAGCGCATCCCGGCGATCAGCACGACGATGGCCGCGATGCCGGCGATCGCGGCAGTCGCCGCGGCCGGCGCGTAGGACAACAGCGAAGGCGGCCCGCCCTTGCGCAGCACGGCGACCCGTTCGGCGCTCACGCTCACTGCCGGGTTGCCGTATTGCTGCATCACGAAGCTCGCGAGCGTGGCGACCTGCGCGTCACTCAGTTCATCGGCGAAGCCGGGCATCAGGCGCTCCCTGCCCTGCGTCGAGATATGCAGGCCGTCGAGGATCACCATCACCAGGTTGTCGGCGTTGTCGCGACCCAGCACCGAGTTGTGGGTCAGCGACGGGAAGGCCTCGTCCGGCGTGCCGTCGCCGCGCGACTGGTGGCAGCTCGCGCAGTTCGCGCTGTACAACTGCGCGCCGCTGTTCAGCGCGACGTAACCGGGGCCGGGCCGACCGAAGCCGATGCCGGGATTGTCGGCGCGCAGGGCGGCCTCGTAATCCTGGCCGTTGCCGCCGTAGTCGTAGGCCGCGCGCGTATCCTTCGGGTTCCGGACCGGCGGCGAATCCTTGAGGTAGGTGGCGATCGCAGCGAGGTCCTCGGCGCTCAGGTATTGCAGGCTCTTCTCGACCGCCTCGGCCATGCCGCCGGCCGCCTGGCCCTTGCCGGCCACCGCCCCGGTGCGCAGGTACTGCACCAACTCCGCGTGCGTCCAGCCACCGATGCCGCTGACCGGATCGGAGGTGATGTTGGGCGCCCGCCAGGCCCCAACCTGCCCGCCGGACAGTTCCAGGCCGGGCTTTTCCCCCATCGCCGTGTTGCGCGGCGTGTGGCAGGCGTCGCAATGCCCGAGCGTCTGGACCAGGTAGCGGCCGCGGTTCCACTCCGCGCTCTTGCCCTCGACTGGCGCGCCCGGCCGGCCGCTGGCGAACAGCAGGTTCCAGCCGCCCATCAGCCAGCGCTGGTTGAACGGAAAACCGAGCCGCGTTTCCGGCGATGCGACGTCCACCTGCTCGACGCCGTGCATGAAGTAGGCGTAAAGCGCCGTCACGTCGGCATCGCTGATGCCCGCGTAGGACGGATAGGGCATGGCCGGATACAGATGCGTGCCGTCGGCGCGCACGCCCTCGCGCAGCGCGCGGGCGAATTGCGCCTGCGTGTAGGCGCCGATCCCGCCGCGCACCGAGGGGGTGATGTTGCTCGACCAGATCTGCCCGAACGGCGAATCGATCGGCAGGCCGCCCGCCATCGGCTTGCCGCCCGGCGCGGTATGGCAGGCGGCGCAGTCGCCCGCCCGGGCGAGATAGGCGCCGCGCGCGAGCAGCTCGGCCGAAGGCGGCGCGGTGGCCGCATCGGCGGCGTGCGCCGGCAAGGCCGCGCCGCCGGCCAGCAGCGTCGCGGCGATCAGCAGCGCTCGAAGGAATCCAGCTTGCTTCATCGACATCTCCTCAGGCGCGCGCCAGTTCGGCCTTGATCGTATCGGCCACGCGCAGGCTCAGCGAGGCGATCGTCAGGGTCGGGTTGGCCGTGCCGGTGTTCACGAACACCGCGCTCGAGGCGATGTAGAGGTTCTTCAACTCGTGCGAGCGGCACTGCGCGTCCACCACCGAGGTATTCGGGTCGTTGCCCATCAGCGCGCCGCCGGCGGGATGATCCTCCGCCGAGAACTGGTAGGGATTGTTCGCGTCGGGGATGTAGCTCACGTCGGTGCCACCCATCCCGGCGATCAGCGGCTCGTAGAGCTCCTTCACGGTACGCACGGCGCTGCGGCGCGTGTAGTCGTCGATCGTGTAATGGACGCTCGGGAAGTTGATGCCCAGCATGTCCTTCTTGTCCGACAGCGTGAGACGGTTCCCGGGATTCGGCAGCACCGCGTGATGCGAGGAGATCTCGATGCGGCGCGCGGCGCCATGGCGGATCGCCTGTTCCAGCCGTTTGCCCACCAGGCCCTGCTTGAGCGCGGCGGCGGTGACCTGGGCCGTCATGTTCATCTCGTCGACGCGATGGATCGAGGCGGCCATGTCCGTGCGCCAGGGGCCGTCGCGCCAGGTATCGATGGCCGCGTTGTGTTGCGGCCCCTGCCCCATCCAGACCGGGTTCTCGCAGGTGAACTGCACCTCGGTGCCGGCGTGCTCCATCATGTAGCGGCCGACCTGGTCGGTCTTGTTAGAGATCCCGCGGGGATTCTTCTCGTCCTTCGAGAACAGCATCAGCTTGACGGTCTCGATATTGTGCGCGGCGAGGATGAAGCGCTTGCCGGTGACGCGGAAGCTCTGCTTGTCCGGGTTGTAGAAGTGGACCGCCACCACCTCGTCGTTGGCCGGATTGGTCTCGATCCGGTACACCACGGAGTTCTCCATCACGCGCGCGCCGGCCTTCTCGGCCGCGACGACCGTCTCGATCGCGTTGTACATCGCGCCGATGGGGCAGATCGGCATGCAGTTGTTGTTGCCGGCGCAGGTCGGGCGGCCGGCGTAGGGCCGCGTGTTGCGCCCTTCCGGCTCGTGCACCACGCGGCACTGCGTATGGCGGCGCACGGCCTCGTCGACCACGCGGCTGGTGTAGGTCCACGGCATCAGGTCCATCGGGTATTTCTGCTTGCGCGGCGAACCCAGGTATTCCTGTCCCGGCCCGTTCAGCGGATCGGGGCCGCACACGCCCCAGATCAGCTCGGCGCGGTAGTAATACGGTTCGAGATCCTCATAGGCGATCGGCCAGTCGCGGCCCACGCCGTAGGTCGAGCGCAGCCGGAAGTCGTTGGGCAGGTGCCGCCACGCGCAAGCCGCCCAGTGCCAGGTGGTGCCGCCGACCAGCCGCAGGTAATCGGTCTGGTAGGCCTCGCCGTCGGGGCCGCTCACCTGCAGGTAGTCCTGGACCTTGCCCTCGGTGTCGTAGAAGGTCGGGGCCAGCGCCCAGGGCTTGGGCGGATAGGGCGTGGTGAGCGCGCGCGTGGTGACCGGCGCGTTGCGGAAGTTCTCGACGATCTCGCCGCGCGTGACGCGCGGCCCGGCGTCGAGGACGAGCACCGACAGCCCGCTGCTCGCGAGCTCCAGGGCCGCGACACTGCCGGCGGCGCCCGCGCCGACGATCACGACGTCGGCCGATAGCGATGTGGGATTCATGGGTGCGATTTCCGAGGGGATAGCTTGTTATTAGGGCGATGGGCGGACGCGAGGCCGCCTCGTGCCGCCGGGGTCCGCGAGCGCGAATCAGGCAGCCGGCAGCACGCGCGACGTCGCCCAGTAGAGCGGGCCGCGCCGCACGTAGCTCGGCGGGCTCAGCACGTCGGCGACCACGCCGAACATCAGCGCCGTCTGGTAGGCATAGGTGCGGAAGCCGACCACGCCCAGGTACCAGGCCGAGGTGACGGCATTCAGCGTCTGGCGAAGCGCGCCCAGGCGGCTGCGATCGAGATCGGCGGCCAACGTGTCGACATCGATGCCGGGCCGCGCGGCGATCCGCTCGGCCAGGGCCTGCAGGTTCGTATCGAAACCACGCTCGCGCTCGCGCAGCGCCTGGTAGAGCGCGGCGCCGGTGGCCGGGTCGGCCGCCCTCGGCGACACCAGCCTGGAGACCTGCATGAAGCGGTCGAGCCCTGCGTGGTCGGTGGCGGACGAGGCGTGGACCTCGGTCCACAGATCGACCACGCTCAAGGAGGCCAGCGACAGCATGCCGAACACGAAGCAGCGGCGGCCGGCCTGCGAGGGAACGTAGTCGTCCCGGTGATGTGGGGTAGTCATGACGATGGCCTCTCTGGCTTCTTGATCGCGTTTGGCGACACGTCGAATGCATCGCATAGGATACCGAATCGCGGGTGGCGCGGCGGGCCGTGGCCTCGGCGCAATCCTGCGCCGTCGCAGGCGGCGACGGCCGGGCGCCTCAGCCCTGGATCGAATAACCGCCGTCGACAGGAATCGCGGTGCCGGTGATGAAGTCGCAAGCCGACGAGCACAGGGCCACCGTGATGCCGGCCAGGTCCTCGGGGCGTCCCCAGCGGCCTTGCGGCGTGCGCGCGAGGATGCCTGCCTCGAGATCGGGAAACAGTTGCTTGGCCTCGGCCGTCAGCTCGGTCTCGATCCATCCCGGCAGCAGGGTATTGACCTGGATGTTGCTCGGCGCCCATTCCACCGCCAAGGCGCGGCCCAACTGCACGATGCCGCCCTTGCTCGCGGCATAACCCGCGCCGTGGGTGGTGCCGAACAGGGACAGCATCGAGCCGATATTGACGATCTTGCCGCCCTTGGCGCGCAGGAAGGCCGGATAGACGGCCTGCGCGCAGTAGAAGGCGCTGCTCAGGTTGGTGTCGACGATCCGGTGCCACTCCTGGTGCGAATAGTCCTGCGCATGTCGGCGGATATTCATGCCGGCATTGTTCACCAGGATGTCGACGCGGCCGAAATGCCGCTCGACGTCGTCCACCATGCGATTGCACTGCTCGCCGACCGAGATGTCGGCCTGCACGTAGATGGCCGCGTCGCCGGCCTCGAGCTGCGCCAGGGCTTTCGCGCCGCGCGTCTCGTCGCGCCCGACCAGGGCCACTCGCGCACCCGCGCGCAACAAACCCCGGGCGATGCCCAGGCCGATTCCACTGGTTCCACCCGTGACGACGGCGACTTTGGCGGCGAGATCGAACATGTCGACGGCTCCATTCAATTCGAGGAGCCACGAATTATTCCATGGAGGCGGGCCCGTGTTGCACGCCGGAATTACGACATTTTTGCGTGAGTAACGTGAATTTTTCTCATCGTCCCAGTCCGAATTCCGGTCCTAACATTCCTGCAATTCGGGTTATGGAAATTTGTAACATTTACCTGTTCCAGACTTTCCCCGGCGCCCGATATACCCGTCGGGCCGCATCCGCAGGATCCCGCCGGATCGACGGCGCAGCGCGCCGACGGCCGATTCGCGCGAGCTGGCCCGCCATTTGCATGAGAAGCCCGCCGGCCTCGCGCCGGCAAAACAGGCCGCAACGCGTCATGCACCCGCTTGCGGCCGTCGTCGATACCCATCCTCGACATTCCAATCAACCAATTCGTTATCGGGAGCTGATCGACATGCTGAAATGGGCATTGATTTTTGCGGTGGTCGCCATCGTCGCGGGGCTGTTCGGGTTCACGGGTATCGCGGCCGGTTCGGCCGCGATCGCCAAGTTCCTGTTCGGCCTGTTCCTGCTGCTGTGCATCGTGTTCCTGGTGATCGGCGTGGTGGTGGCCAAACGCGTCGTCAAATAGCGCGCGGCGCCCGCTCTCAGCGCGGCGTCGCGACGGGGCTCGGCAGTTGCGCTTTCATCCAGGCCTCCAGCCCCGTCACCGCGATGCCCTGCTCCGCGTTGAAGGTTTGCCGCTGGTCCCAGGCCACGCCGCGCCCCTGCGCGAATACCACGCGATACTTGCGCAGCGCGTCGCCGGGCGCCTCGGCCAGTTGCCGCTGCAGCTCGGGCACGCTCCAGGTCTCGCGCCTGACGCGCCGGCCGCTCCAGCGTTCGAGCGCATCGGCCAGCTCGCGGTAGGTAACGGTGTCGCCCGCCACGCGAACCACCTGGTTGGCGATGCGTGGCTCGGCGAACAGCACCTCGGCCGTCAGCGCGCCGATGTCGTCGGCCGTGGTGAGGGTCACGGCGGTGTCCTCGCTGCCCAGCGCATTCACGGCGAGCGTCGCCAGGTCGACCACGCCGAACCCGGGCTCGAACAGGAAGCTCGTGAACATCCCCGTCGAGACGATCACCCACTCGGTGGCTCGTTGCGCGCGCAACATCTCGCGCACGTCCAGTTGTTCGTCGAACAGGTCCTGGGCGCTGCCGCGGCCGATCAGGTCGTAGTCGACGCCGAACTGCCAGGGGAAATAGCGCTGCACGCCGGCATCGAGCGCGGCGCCGGCCAGCTTGCGCTGCACGCCCGGCCCGCCGACGAAGCCGGTGCACGAGAGCACCGTGTGGTAAGGCCGGAACAGCGCCGCGAGCTGCTCGCGCGACTGGCTGGCCAGGTCGCCCGTCACGATCGCGATGCCGAGCGCGCGCAGTTCGGCCAGGTCGCGCTGTTTGGCGGGATCGGTCGAGGCCAGGGTGGCCGCGCGCAGCAGCACGCTCAAGCGCGTGCCACCGCCGGTCGCCGCTGCCCGCCGTGCCAGCGCGCGCAGCATGGCCATGCCGAGTTCGCCCGCGCCCAGGACCAGGATCGTTTCGTCATGCTGGATATTGCCGGTGTTCGCCATCTTCGTTCTCCATTCGCAAAGCCCGTATCGGGACAGGAGCGAAGCTTAGCGGCGGGCGGCCCGGCCATTGTTCGGCCGGCTTGAACACAGAACGCGTGGGCGAGGAACCGCGGGGCGGCGCGATTCGCGTAGCGGCCATCTTCGGCTAGAGTGGCGGAACCTCCCCGTCTGCCCGGCTCCCATGGACAAACTTCACGCGATGACGACCTTCGTGCGCGTCGTCGAGGCGCGCAGCTTCAGCAAGGCCGCCGAAACGCTGTCGCTGCCGCGCTCCTCGGTCACCACCACGGTCAAGCAGCTCGAGGCCTACCTCGGCACGCCGCTGCTCAGGCGCAGCACCCGCAGCCTGAGCCTGACCGAGACCGGCGAACGTTACCTGGCCTCGTGCCGCGCGATCCTCGGCGAGATCGCCAGCGCCGAGCGCGCCCTGCTGAGCGAGGCGCACGCGCCGCGCGGGCGCGTGCGCGTCGACCTGCCCGGCGTGATCGGCCGTGCCTGCGTGCTGCCGCGGCTGGCGGAGTTCGAGGCGCGCTACCCCGAGATCGAGCTGGTGCTGGGCCTGAGCGACCGGCCGGCCGACCTGATCCACGAGGGCATCGACTGCGTGATCCGTACCGGCGAACTGGCCGATTCCTCGCTGGTGGCGCGCCGGCTCGGCGAGCTGGCGTGGATCACCTGCGCCTCGCCGCGCTACCTGGAGCGCCACGGCGAGCCGGCTTCGATCGATGCCCTGGGCGAGCACCGCATCGTCAACTACCTGTCGAACGCGACCGGGCGGCCGCTCGACTGGCGTTTCCGGGTGGACGGCGAGGCGCGTGCGATGACGCTGCCGAGCCGCTATGCCGTCAACGAAACCGAAGCGTATCTGCAATGCGCGCTGGAGGGATTGGGCCTGATCCAGATCTCGGCCTTCGCGGCCGGCGCCTACCTGCGCAGCGGGCGGCTCAGGGAAGTGCTGGCCGACCTGCGCTGCGCGAGCGTGCCGGTCTCGATCGTCTATCCGCAGGCGCGCGTGAACGCGGCGGTGCGCACCTTCATCGACTGGGTGTCGTCAGCCGTGACGGCCGACCTGGCGGCCTAGCCGCCGGCGCGTTCCTCCTGGCCGCCACCAGGCCTGCCGAGACGCGCGGCTCAGGCGCGCGCGGGGTCGAGATAGCGCTCGACCAGCCGCGACCAGTACGCGGCGCCCACCACCAGGTTGTCGTCGTTGAAATCGTAGGTCGGGCTGTGCAGCACACGGCCGCCCGTCGCGGGGCCGTTGCCGATGCGCAGGAAGCAGCCGGGCCGGGCCTGCAACAGGTAGGCGAAATCCTCGCTGCCCATCAGCGGCTCCATGTTGGCCTCGACGTTCGCCTCGCCCACCACCTCCCTCGCCACCTCGATCGCGAAGGCGGTCTCGGCCGCGTGGTTGTGGACCACCGGGTAGCCCTCGACATAGTCGATCTTCGCCTCCACCTCGAAGCTGGCCGCCTGCATCGAAACCAGGGTCTCGATGCGCCGGCGCAGCAGCGCGCGCGTGTCGGCATCGAAGGAGCGCACGCTCAGGCTCATCTGCACGCGATGCGGGATCACGTTCGGCGCGTGGCCGCCATTGAGCATGCCCACCGTGACCACCGCCGCGCGCGAGGGATCGACGTTGCGCGCCACCACCGTCTGCAAGGCGGTGACGATCGCGGCGGCCGCCACCACCGGATCGTGCGTCTGGTGCGGGCGCGCGGCGTGGCCGCCCTTGCCCTCGATGGTGATGAAGACGCGATCGCCGGCCGCCATGAAATCGCCGGCGCGGAACATCAGCCGGCCTTGCGGCTGGCCCGGATGATTGTGCATGCCGAACACCGCATCGCAGGGGAAGCGCTCGAACAGTCCCGCCTCGATCATGCGCTTCGCGCCGCTGTCGTAGCCGCGTTCCTCGGCCGGCTGGAAGATCAGGTTCAGCGTGCCGTCGAAGCGACGCGTTCGCGCCAGGTGCCGGGCCGCGCCCATCAGCATGGCGGTATGGCCGTCGTGGCCGCAGGCGTGCATGCGCCCCGGCACGCAGCTCGCGTGCGCGAAGCCGTTTTCCTCGGTGATCGGCAAGGCGTCGAGGTCGGCGCGCAGGCCGATCGAGCGCGTGCCGCCGCCCGCGCGCAACACCCCCACCACGCCGGTGCCGGCGATCCCGGTATGCACCTCGTAGCCGTAGTCGCGCAGGCGCGCGGCCACCTCGCGCGCCGTTTCCTCCTCGGCGAAGGCCAGCTCGGGCTGGCGGTGCAGCGCGTGGCGCAGGTAGCGCATGTCCTCGTCGAGCGGTTCGAGTTCGGTCAGGCTGGAGAACAGTCGGTTCATGAGCGGCCTCTTGCGGGCGGAAAATGATGGCCTTGTCGGCGGTACGAGCCGCGATTATGCGCGCGGCCTCGCCTTGAAGGCGGTGCCGTCACATGCGAGTATGTTGCTTTTCCTGCAACAGACGGAGCCGCCTTGCTCGACGACGATCCGCTCATCAGCGAACGCACCCTCGCCTATCTCGAGGCCGTCGCCACCCACGGCAGCATGCGCGGCGCGGCCGATTCGCTCGACGTCAACGTCTCCACGGTCAGCCGCCAGATCGCGCTGCTGCAGCGCCAACTGCACCTGCCGCTGGTATCGCGCAAGGGCCGCTCGGTGGCGCTGACCGAGGTCGGCCTGGCGATGGTCGACTACCATCGCGAGCGCGAACGCAATGCGCGGCGCTTCCGGCAACAGTTGCAGGACTATCGCGCGCTGCGGCGCGGGCGCTTGACGATCGGCATCGCCGAGGGCTTCGTGGCCGAATTCGTCGGCGGCGTGCTCAAGCCCTTCAGCCAGCGCTTTCCCGACATCACGCTGGAATTGCGCAGCGCGCCGCTCTCGGAGTTGATCCGCCTGGTGCGCGAGGACCAGGTCGACATCTGCCTCGCGGTCGGCCTGCAGCGCGACCCGGCCTTGCAGATGCGGCGCATCCAGAGCGATCCGCTGTGCGCGATCGTGCCGCGCGGGCATCGCCTGGCGCGGCGCAACACGATCGCGATCGGCGATCTGGCGGACCAGGACCTGGTGTTCCTGGAGCCGCAGTTCGCGGTGCAACAGCATCTCGACGCGATGCTCGATGCCGAGCGGCTGGTGCTGACGCCCAGATTCCGCTGCGATCGTTTCTCGACCACCCTGCTGCTGGCCGCCGAGGGGCTCGGCATCGCCTTCATGACGCGGCGCGCCGCCAGCCGCGAGATCGCGCGCGGCGAGGTGCGCGCGATTCCGCTCAACCACCCGATCGCGCGCGGCTTCGACCGCTACGTGATCACACGCGCGGGCCGGCGGTTGCCGCCCGCCGGCAATCATCTGTGGAAGGAGATCGTGCGCGTGCTGTCGGCGGCCTGAGCGGCGCGCGGCGATCGTCATCGTTTCGCTATATGATGGAACGATCGATCCATCTAGCGGATGCGCCACGCGGCGCCTTCCCCATCACGAAAGAGAAGCTCATGAGCGGCAAGCCCCAATACGACGAGGCCGTGGTCATCGACGCGGCGATCCAGGTGTTCTGGCGCCATGGTTACGCGGCGGCCTCGATCAGCGACCTGACCGAGGCGACGGGCCTGTCGCGCTCGAGTCTCTACCAGCGCTTTCGCGACAAGGACGGCCTGTTCCAGGTCGCGCTGGCCACCTATACCGAGCGCGTGCTGCGCCGCATGAATTCGGCCGAGGGAAGCACGGCGCGCGAGAAGCTGGAGACGCTGCTGCGCGGCATGCTGCCGGTGGCATCCGCGCAGCGCCCGCCGGGCTGCCTGGTGACGCGCAGTTGCGCCGAGCGCGTGGACCTGCCGCCGGCCGGGCAGGAAGCCGCGCTCGACGGCGCGCGGCGGCAGCGCGAGGTGCTGATGGCTTTGCTGAACGAGGCGGTGGCCGGCGGCGAACTGCCGGCCGAGACGGACGTGGAGGCGCTGGCCTGGCACTTCCTCGGCGTGTTCCAGGCGGTGCTGGGCTTGCCCCAGGCGGGGGCCGGGCGCGAGGTGCTGGAGCGGATGATCGAGGTGGCGATGGGGGTTTGGCCGGTGGCGGCCCGGCATGGCGGCCACGCCTGATATGCCCCGCAATGATCGAATTATCAAAGGCTCGATAATAAATTAATTAATTGATGTCGATTTTTACGAAGAATTACATTCACGATATCCCGTGATAGATTGCGTTCGCCAATTCCATTGGCGAAGTCTTCGCAATTATCAATTCGGAGAATTTATTGTGAATATTCCCAAGCTCACACTGGCAACCCTGGGTTTTCTCTCGCTTTCCCAGGCGCAGGCAATTGTCATCAGCGACGACGTATTTACCGCGAACGGCGGCAACCTGAAGGACATTCCGGGCACCATCGCCACGGCGCTGGAACCCCAGCGCGTACAGAGCTATGCGCCGCAGTTCCTTTCCGCCGGGCACCTGGACACGCCCGGGGGCGCCTGCACGGCCACCTGGCTCGGCGATTCCGCGGACGGCAAGTCGGTATTCCTGCTCACGGCCGCGCATTGCACCGAGGGGACCCAGCAAACGGGCAAGGGCAATTTCAAGTTCACCGACTGGAAAGAGCGAACCATCGCTTCGGGTCAAGGCTCATATACCACCGGGCCATATCGTTTTTCCAATACGCCGGGTTTCGGCGGCGCTTCCACCGACATTGCATTGATTCAATTGCCCAAGATCGCGGATATTCTCGATCAAAATGGCAGCAAGGTGGCACGCCCGGTTCTTTACGACCTGTCGGATAACGAAGGCGAATTGAACAAGGAAGTCTGGTTTGCCGGTTATGGCTCCTGGGGAACCGGCACCGGCGGCTCGAACGGCGGTTATTTCCCGAAGTCGGGCCCGCGCCGCGCCGCCGGGGCGGCGACGATTTCGTCGATCTTCGAAAACGATCACGGGATCGGCGCAGCGTTCAAGACATCGGTCGGCCGAGACCCGTCCAAGGGCATCGACGCCTGGACCCGGACCGCGTCGGGCGACAGCGGATCGGCGTGGTGGCAATTGCATAGCGGTATCTGGACCATCATCGCCGACACCAACGGCGGCAGCGATAGCCTGTCCACCGGCGCGCGGACCTCGCAGTATGTCGACTTCATCAAGTCGGTTTACCCGCAAGCGCTGTTTCTCTCGCAAGTCCTGAGCGAACGCCGTTCGACCGCCGCGTCGAGCCTGGTCTCGCCGTTCTCCCGGTCGTCCGCGGCCGGCAGGTAACGGCAGCAGCGATCGGGCCTGCGCCGGGAAGCATGGCGCAGGCCAATCGCAAGCCTAGCGCGCAACCAGCCGCAAGGCCTGCCCCGCCTGCGGCCAGACCGGGATCGATGCGCCGGCGGCGGCATCCCAGTTGCGGATCGGCACCGTGCTCACGCCGGCCAGGTCCGATGTCAGCGCCGTGCCCGACACGTTCAGCGCCAGGCCGCTGTAGCGATTGACGATGCGATAGCCGCCCGAGCCGCCGCTGCCGATCTTCTGGAAGTACCACTGCTGCTGCGCGCCGCCGGCCGAGGACGACCAGATCGGTGCCGCGCCCCAGGCTCTTCCCGCATTGCCGTTCCCCACCCCGAGATAGCGGCCGCCCAGTTGCAGCGTGAAGAAACCGTCGCCGAGCGCGCCCAAGGTCCAGGCGCCCGAGGCCGCGGCGGGCAGGTTGGTGCCGCCGTTGCCGGGATGCACGACGTAGGCCTGCACCGGGGCCGACTTGACGGCGAGGCGCATGCCGCCCGCATCGGCGTAAGCGAGCGACGCCGCATCGCGGCTCGCGTCAGGCGTGATCGTCACGTCGGCATATTCCGCGCCGTAGGTCTGGCATTTGCCGTACACGCAATACGTGCGGAAGCGATTGCCCAGCGTGTCGGAGGCGGTCTTCGAGACGCTGTCGGTGAACCAGCGATACCAGGAGGCGGTCTGGTACGGCACGCTGCCGGCGAAGCGCCACTGCTGCGTCGCCAGGTCGTCGGAGACGTAGAACTTCAGGGTCGACGCGGGGCCGTTGTAGTCGAAATCGCGCGTGCCGGGCTTCGTGATCGCGCGATCCTCGGCCACGGCGACGTACTTCTGCAGATACAGGTTCCAAGCCACGTTCATGACGCGCATCGTGCCGTTCGTGTAGCCGGCGGACAGCAGGTCGCCCGCCCCTTGCGCCGGTGGCACGAAGCGCTCGCTGCCGGTCCCGTCGGCGGCCGGCCCGCCTTGCGCGGCGAGATCGCTGGTCGGTCCCGCGATGTTGGATTCGAGCGAACTGGACACCGGCGCCGTCGTGCAGGGCGTGGCGGCGGCCGTGGCGGCATCGCAGGTCCAGTTCGTGCCGGGCACCTGCTGCCACTTTCCGGCGTAGAACTTCTGCCACGACGCGGGCTTCATCTTGTCCTTGATCGGCGCGCGCGCCGCGTGTGCCCACATGTAGTTGTCGAAGCCGCCCGGATTGCCGTTCTGCCCCTGGATGCGGCTCGTATAGAAGATGTAGAAATAGCCGCCCACGTTGTCCACGTAGAGGCGCGGGTCGCCGTCGCCGTAGTAGTAATACGGCGTCTTTGGGTCGCCGCGGCCGTAGGGCGAGCTCAGGATCGGGTCCTGGAGCGTCCAGTTCGCGCCCTGGTCGGTGGAAATTGCGTACGAGATGGCGTCGACGCGTGGATCGTTGCCGAACAGTTCGTTATGGACCACACCGTACCAATTGCCCGAATCGGGATCCACCCACACGCCGACCAGGTCGCAGTAGTCGGCCTGCGTATACCCGGTGCGCGATGTCACGGGCTGCCCGAACAGCGCGATCGCGACCGGGTTCCGGTCGTTGCAGAGCACGCGCGTGTCGTACTGCGAATGGGCCCTGGCCTCGCTCAGATTGTCGACATCGGCGCCGCTGTAGAACTTCCAGTAATGGTTGTCGGGATTGTCGTCGTATTGCGAGAGCGCGTTCTGCGCATAGAAGCTGCCGTCGCGATCGATGAACAGCGAGTTCGGACTATCCGACACCGGACTCGCGGCCACCGACGGGCCTACGCTGAAACTCGCCGTCTGGGCGCTCGCGGCCATGCACAACAGGCTGGTGCCGGCGATCGTCGCGAGCCGGCCTTGCATCGATTTCATGATGGATTTCCCTCTCGATTGGAAACGGATCGAACCAGCGCCGGCCGCGGCCGGCAGCCGGGGTGCTCAGGCCAGCGTGGCGGCAAACGCGATCGGCTGGCTGTCGGTCTGGTGCAGGTCGAACACCAGCACCTCGTTGCTGCCCTGGCGCAGCCAGGGCGCCGGGCAATAGAGCCGGTGCTGCGGCCCGATCGCCCAGTAGCGCCCCAGATGGCGGCCGTTGACCCAGACATGGCCCTTGGTCCAGCGGCTCATGTCGAGATAGGTATCGGCGCTCGCGTCGAGCTGGAACGTCGTCCTGAAGAACAGGCCGCCGCGGCGCGAGTCGCTGACGACGGGCCGCAAGCCGGCCAGGAACCCGGCGTCGAGCGGCAGCAGGCGAACCTCCCAGCCCAGCAGTTCCTGGCTGCCGCCGCCGGATTGCAGCGAGACCGACTCGAGGATGCCCTTGCGATCGACCATCGCATGGCCGTAGTTCACCCGGCCCATGCCCTCGACCAGCAGGTCGAGGACCGGCGCCGGCGAATTCGCCGGGCCGGCCGGCAGGCTCAGCGGTTGGTGATGCGTGAGATTGAAGCTGCGTGCGTAGTCGGCCGGCAGCGCCGCGCGGGAGATGCCGCCGGCATACTGCCCGCCGACGAAGACCGTCGCGTAGTCGTGCACCTCGCTGACCGTCAGCACGCCGCCGGCGTAGGCCGGCAAGGTCTTGCGGTAGAGCGCCAGGCCGAATGCCTGGCCGTACATCTCGAAGGGCTGGGGCCGCTCGGTCGAGGCCGCCGGCAAGGCGGCCGGCAGGTTGTCCCACAAGGAGGCGAACGGCGCGGGCGTGATCGTGTCGGTGCGCGCCAGGGTCGGCACCGGATCGGGCACGGCGGGCAGCGGCGCGCGAAGATAGCCGCCGATCAGCTTGCGGTAGCGCGTGTAGTGCTCGGTGGCCACGCCCTGCTCGCTGATCGGCGCGGCGTAGTCGTAGCTGGTGATGTCCGGCTGATACTCGCCGCTGCCCGTATCGGTGTTCGCCCCGGAGAAGAAACCGAAGCTGGTGCCGCCGTGGATCACGTACAGGTTGAAGGACAGCTTCCGGCTCATCAGGGCGTCCAGTGTGGCCGAGATGTCGGTGGCGGTGCCCTGCAGCACCGGATCGCCCCAGTGCGTGAGCCAGCCGGGGTACACCTCGCCCGCCATCGCCGGCACGTCGGGATAACGCGCGCGGGCCGCGGCGATGCCGTCGGCGGTGCCGTCGCTGAGCGCGATCGCGCCGCCCTTCACGTTGGACTGGTTCTGCTCGAGTTGCGTCAGGCCATCCTCGGTATAGAACGGCCCGTTGATCCCGCCCTGCACCCAGAGCTGGCGAACCTCCTCCATGTAGGCCGGATCGCTCGCGTAGGAGCCGAACTCGTTCTCGATCTGGATCATCAGGATCGGGCCGCCGCTGGACACCAGCAGCGGCGCGATCATCGGCACCAGGCGCGCGATGTAGCGCGAGACGGCCGCCATGTAGCGCGCGTCGGTGGCCGAATCGACCCGCAGCTGGATATCGGAGTAGCGCAGCAGGTAGGACGGCAGGCCGCCGAGGTCCCACTCGCCGCAGACATAGGGCCCCGGGCGCAGCAGCACCCACATGTCCTCGTCCTGGCAGAGCCGGATGAAGGCGACGATATCGCGGTTGTCGGTCTGGAAGTCGAATACTCCGGGTTCGGACTCGTGGTAATTCCACATGATGTAGAGCGCGATGGTGTTCATCCCCATCGCCTTGGCCATGCGGATGCGATGACGCCAGTATTCGACCGGGATGCGCGCGGGATGCATCTCGCCGCTGCGGATCTGGAATGCCTGCTTGTCCAGCAGGAATTGCGCGCCGTCGCTGCTGAACGAGAAGGTGTGCCGTGCGCGCACGCTCGGCCGCGGCTCGATCGCGGCGGCCGATGACGACGCGCTTCCCGTCGATCCGGCCGATAACGGTGTCGCGCCGCCGTCGTTTCCATCATCGCCGCCACCGCATGCGGCCAGCACCGGCATCAAGCTCGTCAATGCCAGGAAGTTTCTTCGACTCGTAGCCATACCTGCCCTCGTGATATCGGCGGCGATGTGGTTGCCGCCAGTCTTGTTATTCAAGGCCGTGACGCGATCGGCCCGGGATCCAGCCCATCCGATTCGTTATTTTTTATTAGCAAAACTAAGTGAAACGGCGAAAAAATCTACCCGGACGACACGAACGCGAAACCCGCCGGCCTGCCGATCGTGACCTTGCCGGGTTCGGGATCGAGCCGTCCCGATTCCTGGTCGCGGCGAAAGACGCGCAACGCGTCGCTTCCCTGGTTGCCGACGATCAGCCAGCCGCCGCCCGGATCGATCGCGAACTCCCGGGGCGTCCTGCCGAGGCAGGATTGGCGCCCTGCCTCCTTCAGCATTCCGCTGGCAGGATCGACCGCGTAGACGAGGATCTGGTCGGCATCGCCGCGGTTGCTGGCATACAGGAAGCGCCGGTCCGGCGAGAAGTGCAGCGCCGAGCCGGCCACGCCGCCGCCGAAGCCGGGCTCCGTCATCGGCACATGCTGGGCCAGGCTCAGCAGGCCGTCGTGATGGCGATAGACATCGATGCTCGCGTCCAGCTCGTTCATCACGTACGCAAAACGCCCCTCCGGGCCGAAGCGCAGATGCCGCGGCCCGGAACCGGGCCGGACCTGCAGCCAGACAGGATCGACCAGCTGCGCGGGCTTGTCCGGCGCCTCGCCCTGGAAGCGCCAGCGAAGGATCCGGTCGGCGCCGAGATCGAGCGCGAACAGATGACGGCCGTCCGGCGCGAACACCACCGAATGCGCGTGCGCGCTGTCCTGCCGCCCGCTTACCGGGCCGCTGCCCTTGAGGCGCACGCTCGCCGCGCCGGCACCGAACCGGCCGTCGGCGGTGATCGGCAGGACCGTCACGCTGCCGCCCGGATCGGCGGCGACCGAGTAATTGGCGAGCGCCAGGTGGCGACCGTCCGGCGACAGGCTCAGGTGGCACGGATCCTGGCCATGCGAGGACACGCGATCGAGCAGCGTGAGCGTGCCGCTCGTGGCGTCGAACGCGTAGGCGCTGACCATCCCCGTCACGGTGGCGATGCCGGGCGAGGCGCCGCCGCCCGGCAGTTCGTTGACCGCATAGACATGGCGGCCGTCGCGGCTCGCAACCAGATAGGACGGATTCGCCGCGGGGATCGCGAAGACGCGCTCGAGCGCGCCCGATGCCGTATCGAACCGGTAGACGTGGATCCCGTCGTCGCCACCCTCGGCATAGCTGCCGACCAGCAGCATCGGCCTGGCGCCGGGCTTCGCGGCGCGCCGGCGGCTTTCCGCCGGGCCTGTCATTTCACGGCCCCCATCGCCAGGCCCTTGACCATGAAGCGCTGCAGCCAGGCGAACACGATCGACACCGGCAGCGTGGCGCACAACGTCGCCGCCATCACCAGTTGCCACTCGACCACGTACTTGCCGGCCACCATGTCGGTTACCTGCACGGTCAGCGTCTTGTTCTCGGGCGAGCGGATCAGCGTGTAGACCACGGCGAACTCGTTCCAGGCATTGATGAAGGTGAAGATCGCGGCCACCACCATCGCCGGCACGGTCAGGGGGAGGAACACCTTGAGCACCGCCGCGCCGCGCCCGCAACCCTCCAGCCAGGCCGATTCCTCGAGATCGCGCGGCACCGTCTCGAAGTACGAGGACAGCATCCAGACCGCGAAGGCGATGTTGAACGCCGCGTACGAGACGATCACGCCGATCTTCGAGTCGACCAGGTTGCCGTCGCCGTAGGGAATCATCGCGGCGAGCCGGAACAGCCCGACCACCAGCAGGATCGGCGAGAGCATCTGGGTGAGCAGCAGGAACTGCCGATAGGCGCCGCGCCCGCGAAACGGCAGGCGCGCCAGCGCGTAGGCGGCGGGCAGGCTGACCGCGAGCGCCAGCGCGGTGGACAGGAAGCTGATCACCAGGCTGTTGCGCAGCGCCACGCCGAAGTTGGCGGCCTGCCACATGTCGACGAAGTTCTGCCAGCGCCAGTGGTTCGGCAGCCAGCGCGCCGGGTAGACGAACACCTCGTCGGCCGGCTTGAGCGCGGTGAACAGCATCACCGCGAACGGGAACAGGATCACGATCACCAGCGGCGACAGGACCAGCCAGCACCACAGCGTGCGCTTGCCCTTGGCGTTCATGCGGCCTCCTCGTGCTTCGGCTGGATGCGCAGGTAGATCATCGAGAACAGCAACAGGATCGCCAGCATGATCAGCGACACCGCCGCCGCCTGCCCCGGGTGGCCGAGGCGGAAGCCCAGCTCGTAGAGGTAGGTGACCAGGATATGGGTGCTCTCGTCGGGGCCGCCCTGCGTCATCACCCAGATGATCGGGAAGGAATTGAACACGTAGATCACGTTCAGCAGGATCGCCATGTTGATGAACGGCCGCAGCAGCGGCAGCGTCAGGCGCCGGAAACGCTGCCAGGCGCCGGCGCCGTCGATCTGCGCGGCCTCGTAGATGTCGGCCGGGATGGAGGACAGCCCGCCGAGCAGGATCGTCACCGTAAACGGGATCGAGACCAGGATGCCGACCAGGATTTCCGCGGTGAAGGCCAGCCCGGGCGTGGCGAGCCAGTGCAGCGGCGCGCCGATCAGGTGCAGGCGCTGCAGCGTGACGTTGACCATGCCGTAGTCGTCGTTGAAGGCCCAGCGCCAGACCACCGCGGTCATGGTCAGCGAGACCGACCACGGCAGCATCACGATGGTGCGCGCCAGGCCGCGCCCGTGGAAATCCTGGTTCAGCACCAGCGCCACCGGCACCGAGACCAGCACGGTCCCGCCGACCACGCAGGCGGTCCAGTACACGGTGCGCCACAGCGAGCCGATGAAGACCGGATCGGCGAACACGGCGCGGAAATTGTCGAGCCCGCTGAAGCCGCGAACCGTGCCGAAGCGCGAGACCTCATGCAGCGACTGGTAGACGATGTTGAAGACCGGATAGGAGATGATCAGCAGCGCCAGCAACAGGCTCGGCACGATCAGCAGCCAGGGCAGCGTGGAGCGCGGCATGGCCCTGCCGCCCCGGCGCCTCACCGGCGCGCGGCGCGTGAGCACCGCCTCGCCCGAAGCCAGCCCCGCGGCGCGCGCATCAGTGTCCGAGCGCATGGTTCGCCTCGCTGGCCGCTGCGTTCAGCGCGGCGGCCGGTTGCGCGCGTCCCAGGTAGATCGCCTGCACCGCGTTCGTGACCGCCCGGGCGGTGTCTTCCCAGCCGGATATGGTGGGCGCGAAATGCGCGCTCGGCAGCAGCGCGACGAAGGCCCGGGTATCCGCATCGCCCAGCGCGGGGTCGGCCGCCTCGGCCTTGGTGGTGGGCAGGAAACCCTCGGTGCGCGTGAACTCCACGCGCGGGCCCTTGGTGAACAGGTAGTCGAGGAACTTCCACGCGCTCTTCTTCACCTTCGAATTGCGGAACATCACGATCGAGTCCGTCACCGCATAGGTCGCGTGCACGGTGCCGACGGGGATCCCGGTGATGCCGTACTTCAGGTTCGGCACCTCCTTGTTCAGTTGCCGGGCGAGAAACGGCGCCGAGATCACCATCGCGACGCGCCCCTGCTTGAACAGGTTCTGCACGTCCTCGCGGTTGTAGCCGGTCACGCCCGGCTCGGTCAGGCCGGCATCGATCATCGAGCGGTAGAGCTGGGCGGCCTTGATGCCGGCGGGGCCGTTGAAGGCCGCCTTGCCGTCCTTGCCGACCACCTCGCCGCCGTACGACCAGAGCGCGTAATAGAAATACACGTCGGTCTCGATCTCCTTGCCCTGCAGGCCGAAGCCCGCGATGCCCTGGGCCTTCAGCTTCCTCGCGGCGGCCACCACGTCGTCCCAGCTGGCCGGTCCGTTCGGATAACCGACTTTCGCGAGCAGGGTCTTGTTGTAGTACAGCGCGCGTGCCGATCCCGCGATCGGCAGCCCGTACAGCTTGCCGCCCACTTCGCCGGGCGCGAGCAGCGAGCCGATGAAGCGGTCGCGGAACGCCGCGTTCATGTAGCCGTCGAGCGGCTCGGTCAGCTCGTCGCGCACGAAGTCCGGCAGCCAGCGCGTGCCGACGATCGCCAGGTCGGCATTGGCGCCGCCGGAAATATCGGTCTGCAGCTTCTGCTGCAGGGTGTCCCAGTTGACGTCCTCGATCTTGATGGTGGTGCCCGGGTTGGCCTGCTCGAAGCCGCGCGCCATCTTCTCGAAGTACGGCGCGGTGGCGTCGCTGTAGTGCGCGACCGTGACTCGCACGGTGTCGGCCCGCACCGCCTGGCTCGCCAGGCAGACGGCCAGCGCGCCGGCGGCGAACCCGCAGAGTCTCGTGATGGTCGACCGGGAAAATCGCATGGGGCACCCCTCGTCATGATGTGATGGACGGCTCTCGATGTCCGTCCTTGTAAAAATCCTACATAGCAAAAATAAAAATGTCACGAGCCCGTTGAGATTTTTTTTCCGGTGTTTTCCGCTTATATTCTGCTCATCCAGGAAAACCTGGGGCAATCCATAAGCAACGGCGCCGATGCTCGTGTATATAATTTTCACGAACTGCGAAGCATCGGGACGAGATCGGGGCGCAGCGCCCATGCATTCCAAACCTCGGAGAAACAATCCCATGAATCATGTCGCTCTGGTCACCGGCGCCTGCGGCGGAATCGGTCGCGTGCTGTGTCGCCGCTTCGTCGAGCAAGGCGATACCGTGCTCGCGCTCGATCGCGATGGCGCCGCGCTGGCCGCCCTCCCCGGCGTGCGCCCGGTGGTCGCCGATCTCACCGACGGCGAAGCCGTGCGTGCCGCCGTCGACGCGGCGGTGCGCGAGGCGGGCCCGGTCGGGATCCTGGTCGCCAACGCGGGAGCTGCCGTCGCCGGCTCGCTCGCCAGCACGCGCGATGCCGACTGGCGCCGCGATATCGACCTCAACCTGAACGGCACCTACTACTCGGTGGAAGCCGTGCGCGCCTCGATGATCGAGCGCCGGCGCGGCAACATCGTGGTGATCGGCTCCGTGAACGGCGCCACCAGCCTCGGGCATCCCGCCTACAGCGCGGCGAAAGCCGGGCTCGTCAGCTATACCCGGGCGCTCGCGACCGAGTTCGGCCAGTTCGGCATCCGCGCCAATATCGTCTGTCCGGGCACCGTCAAGACGCAGGCCTGGGAGGCGCGCATCGCCAAGGATCCGGCCGTGCTCGAGAAGCTGCGCAAGTGGTATCCGCTGGGCGACTTCCCGAACCCGGACGATATCGCCGATGCCGTGCTGTTCCTCGCCTCGGAGCAGGCGAGGATGATCACCGGCGTGATGCTGCCGGTCGACGGCGGCCTGCTCGCCGGCAACCGGCTGATGGCGGCCGAACTCACGCTCGAATCGTTCTGACACCCCACCCGGGCCAGGGCTCGAAAGGAAAAGACATGGCGGAAGTCCAGTTGCAAGGCCTCTCCAAGCGCTACGGCGCGGCGCAGGTGGTGCACGGCATCGACCTGCATATCGACGACGGCGAATTCGTGGTCCTGGTCGGGCCGTCCGGCTGCGGCAAGAGCACCCTGATGCGGATGATCGCCGGCCTCGAGGACATCAGCGACGGTGAGCTGCGGATCGGCGGCACGCGCGCCAACGAGTTGTCGCCCCAGCGGCGCAACGTGTCAATGGTGTTCCAGAGCTACGCGCTGTATCCCCACCTGAGCGTGCACGAGAACATCGCGTTCGGCCCGAGGATCCGCAAGGAAGCCCGGCAGGACTACGAACCGAGGATCCGCGCGGCGGCCAGGATGCTGAACCTGTCCGACTATCTCGATCGCCTGCCGCGCGCGTTGTCGGGCGGCCAACGGCAGCGCGTCGCGATGGGGCGCGCGATCGTGCGCGAACCCGCGCTGTTCCTGTTCGACGAGCCGCTGTCGAATCTCGACGCCAAGCTGCGCGTGCAGATGCGCACCGAGATCAAGGCGCTGCACCAGCGGCTGCGCAACACGGTGGTCTATGTCACGCACGACCAGGTCGAGGCGATGACCATGGCCGACCGCATCGTGGTGATGAATGCCGGACGCATCGAGCAGATCGGCGCGCCGCTGGCGCTCTACGATCGCCCCGCCAACCGCTTCGTCGCCGGCTTCCTCGGTTCGCCGGCGATGAATTTCGTGGACGGCACGGTCGAGGCTGCGCGGGATCTCCCCACGCTGCGGCTCGCCGACGGCACGCGCGTGCCGCTGCCCGCCGACCTGCCGGGCGCGCTCGCGGGCAAGCGCGTCACGCTCGGCGTGCGCCCGGAGGAGATCGCCTGGTCGAACGGCGAGCGCGCGCTGCGCCTGTCGGTCGACGTGGTGGAGCCGACCGGAGCGGAAACCCACGTGTACGGCAAGCTGGCCGATGCGACCTGGTGCCTGACCACCCGCGACCGGACCATCGACAGGCCCGGCATCGAGCTGGGCCTCGAATTGCCGCCCGAGCACATGCACCTGTTCGACGCGGACAGCGGGCAGCGCCTCAATTGACAGGTTCGGGCCGCCGATTTCCAGGCGGCGGCCCGAACCCGGAGCACGGATCCCGCTTCGGCATCGATTGATTAGGAATCCACATCCATCCCGGGGGAAGCCGCAATTCGGCAACAGCTTGCCCCTTCGTTCCGCTGTGCAACCGGAGCGCGTCACGGCCAATCCTGGCGCCGGCCTCGCTCCGTTCCCGAGGAGAATCGCATGCGTACCCGCTTACCGCGCCTCGCATCGAGCGCGCTGCTCGCCTTGCCGCTCTGCCTGAACCTGCCGGCCCACGCCGATACCGTGGCCGCCAATACCAGCACGCCGCTGGCGGCGACCCCGCCGATGGGCTTCAACAACTGGGCCCGCTTCCAGTGCACGGCCCAGGCGCCCACCGACGGCAGCGCGCGCGCCAATTACTCGTTCCAGCATTTCATGCTCGACCAGGCCGAGGCGATGCGCGCGACGGGGCTGGTCGCGTCGGGCTATACCCTGCTGTGGGTCGACGATTGCTGGATGTCGCGCAGCGGCAGCGGGCAGATCCAGGGCGCCGCGCGCTGGGGCGGCTCCCAGCAGCCCGGCTTCGATCCCGACCTGGGCGCCTACGCGAGCGCGGTCCATGCCAAGGGCATGCTCGCCGCCCTGTACAACACCTCCGGCGCGAAGACCTGCCAGGGCGTGGCGGCCGGCGAACAGGGCCATCAGCTGCAGGACGCGCAGACCTACGTGGCCTGGGGCGTGGATGCCCTGAAGCTCGACAATTGCGGCGCGATCGACAATGCCACCCCGCAGCAGCTCTTCAAGCAGATGGCCGATGCGCTGGGCCAGGCCAGCGCCGGTTCGGCGCGCAAGATCCTGTTCAACGAATCCGCGCCGGCCGGCTACGGGCCCACCGGGTCCGCCAAGTACGCCACGCTGGACTGGGTGCGGCCGCTCGGCCAGATGTGGCGCACCGGCCCGGACATCCGGACCACCTCGATGACCGCGGGCGGCCAGGCGGCCAGCGATCCATGGGACTACTACAACGCCAATGCCTACCAGGAAGGCGTCTATCAGAGCTACAACGAGACGATCGCGCTGTCGCGCTACGTGTCGCCGGGCAACTGGAACGATCCCGACCAGCTCCTGATCGGCGACAACGGGCTCACGCCGGCCGAGGAGCGCAGCCAGATGGCGCTCTGGTCGGCGATGGCCGCCCCGCTCATCCTCAGCACCGACGTTCGCAAGTTCGCGGCCAATCCGGCCGATCCCCGCTGGCAGCAGTCGCTCGCCACGCTGAACAACGCCGAGGTCGTCGCGGTCGACCAGGACCGGCTCGGCATCGGCGGCTACCGCGTCTCGCGCGACGATCCCTCGAGCAGCGCCGGCATCGAGGTGGTGGCGAAACCGCTCGCCGACCATGCGCTGGCCGTGGTGGTGCTGAACAAGGGCGCCGCGTCGGCCAGCCCGACGCTGTCGTTCGCGAACCTGGGCTACCGCAACGGCGCGGACGGCACGCCCTGCACGCTGGCGGTGCGCGATCTGTGGGCGCATTCGGGCTCGCAGCTCGCCGCGCAGGTGCCCCTGACGATCGGCGCCCATGACAACGCGATGCTGAAACTGAGCGGCACATGCGGCGGCTGGGCGCCGACCGGCGAGATCGAGACGGTCGGCGACTGGGGCGCGACGCCGTTGTGCATCGCCGCCGGCAGCGCGGCGCCCGGCGCGGCGCTCGCCCTCGCCAACTGCGACGCGGGACCGAAGCAGCGCTGGAGCCGCAAGGCCGATCGCACCGTGGAGCTGGCGGGCACCGGTCTGTGCCTGAGCTCGACGGCGCCCGGCGCCACGCTCGGCGGCGCTGCCGGCCAGTGGGCCACGCTCGCCAGCTGCAATGCGCAGGACACGAAGCAGCAATTCAGCTACCGGCGCAATGGCCAGCTCGCGGCGGCCGCCGACGGGACCTGCCTCGACATCTATCGCGGCGTGGTGGACGGCACGCTCGGCAAACCCGGCACGCCGCTCGACCTGTATGCCTGCACGGCCAACCAGGTCAATCAGATCTGGGCCGCGCCGCATGCCGATGTCCTGAACGACTAGCCCGGCAGCCCAGCCATGGTTTCGACCCGCTACCGGCCCGGCGGCCTGCCTGCCGCCGCCCGGTGGAGCAGGCGGCGGGCCGGGACTTGAACTGGGTTTAGAATTGCCGCTTCAGCCCATCCATCGGTTCGATGCGCAAGGCGGCGGGCCGCTCGATCCTCACCTCGGGCCCGCCGCTTCCCGCCGTTCCGTAACGAACCGCGCCCAGCGAACACCGTGTCACAACTCAACCTGATTCCGCACATCCGCAAACTGCTCGGCGAGCTGCGCCCGGCCGAGCAAAAGGTCGCCGAGCTGGTGCTGGACGATGTCGATTTCGCGCTGCATGCCAGCATCACGGAATTGGCCCAGCGCGCCAACGTATCGGAGCCGTCGGTCACGCGCTTCTGCCGCGCGGTCGGCACCGACGGGCTGCGCGATTTCAAGGTGAAGCTGGCGCAGAGCCTGTCGGGCGGCCTGTCCTATTCGCAGGCCTCGATCGAGCGCGACGACACCACCGCCACCCTGGTCGAGAAGATCTTCCACACCACCATCTCGGGCATCCAGCAGGCCTGCGACACGATCCAGACCGTCGAGCTGGAGGCCGCGATCCGGGCCATCTCCAGCGCGCGGCGGCTGATCTTCCTCGGCGTGGGCTCGGGTTCCGGGCTGGCGATCCAGGACGCCATGCTGCGCTTCCTGCGCCTGGACATCCCGACCAGCGCCTTCGCCGACGGCCATCTGCAGCGCCTGCACGCGGGGCTGGCCGAGCCGGGCGACGTGGTGTTCGCGATCTCGCATGCGGGGCGCAGCCCCGAAGTCAACGACAGCATCAAGATCGCCCGCAAGCGCGGCGCCACCACCATCGCCCTCACCAATGCGGGCGCCCCGCTGGTCGCGCTGGTCGACATCCCGGTGATCCTGCACATGCCCGGCACGGTCGACCCGAACACGCCGGGCGTGTCGCGGATCGTGCAGCTGTGCGTGATCGACGCGATCTCGATCGGCGTGTCGCTGCGCCAGGATTCGGTGATGCTGGAGAAGCTCCGGCGCGCCAAGGCCGCGCTGCACGCCAGCCCCTCGCCGAAGGAAGCCTGAGGCGGCGCGATCGCGGCGCACGGGAAACCGGCGCGCCCGCCCTGCGCGTGCCGCGTCGTGATCCCAGCCTGCCCCATCCATGAACTTCGACCTCTCCGACCTTCGCGCCTTCGTCGCCTCCGCCGATTTCGGCAGCTTCCGCGCCGCGGCCGATTCGCTGCACCTCTCGCCTTCCGCCCTGTCGCGGCGCGTCGAGAAGCTCGAATCGGCGCTCGGCGTGAAGCTGTTCGAGCGCACCACGCGCCGGATGGAGCTGACCGTGGCGGGCCGCGCCTTCATCGACAAGGCGCGCAACGTGCTGACCGAGCTCGAGAGCTCGCTGTTCGGCATGGAGGACCTGGGGCGGCGCCTGACGGGCCTGGTCACCATCGCCTGCGTGCCGTCCGCGGTCAGCTTCTTCCTGCCCGATACGGTCAAGCGCTATCACCACGCCTACCCCGGCATCCGCGTGCGGCTGATCGACGAGAACTCCTCGGTGGTGTTTCTCTCGGTGGCGCGCGGCGAGGCCGATTTCGGGCTCACCTACATCGGCACCCAGGAGCCCGATATCGAGTTCACGCCGATCCTGCAGGACCCGTTCGTGCTGGCCTGCCAGCGCGATCATCCGCTGGCGCGCAAGCGCTCGGTGAGCTGGGCCGAGCTGGCCGCGCAGCCGGACTACATGCTGCTCGCGCAAGGCAGCGGCAACCGCACCCTGATCGACCACGCCCTGGCCAGCTCGGTGCGCCAGCCCAACTGGTTCTGCGAGGTGCAGCACGTGCCGGCGCTGGTGAGCATGATCGAGGCGGGGCTCGGGATCGGCATCGTGCCCAGGCTGGCGCTGCCGCGCGACCGTCATCGCGCGCTGGTCAGCGTGCCGGTGACCGAGCCGGCCGTGGTTCGCACGCTCGGCGTGATCCGCCGCAAGAACCGGCCGCTGGGGGTGGCCGCGCAGCACTTCTTCGACATGCTGGTGCATCCGCGCGAAGCGCCGCGTCGCCGCGCCAAACCCCGCCCGGCAGCCTGAAACGAGCGCCGCGCGGGCCGGCGCGGCGGGCTTCGATTCGCGCGTTTCGCGCATCAATCGAACGAAAAAATGCGTTTGTCACGGTAATCGCCTCGGCCACATCATGAACGGAACAGGAGCGGCCCATCGCGGCGCCGCCCGACATTCCGATTCGCGATCCAGGAGACGACGCATTCCATGACCCAAGCCATCACTTCCAGCGGCATCCTCGGCAAGGCCGAACTGACCGACCTGACGATCGAGGCGCTGTGCGCGCTCGGCCTGGCGCGCGACGATGCAAGCGATGTCGCCACCATCCTGGTGCTGGCCGACCTGTTCGGGCTGCGCACCCACGGCACCAGCCGCATCGAATCCTATGGCGCGCGCCTGCGCATCGGCGGCATCAAGGCCCGGCCCGAGATTCGCGCCGAACAGGTCGGCCCGGCGCTGCACCGGCTCGACGGCGACAACGGCGTGGGCCCGCTGGTCGGCTATCGCGCGTTGCAGCTCGGCATGAAGGCGGCGCGCGAACAGGGCATCGCCTGCGTGCTGGTGCGCGGCAGCAATCATTTCGGCCCGGTCTCGCC
Organism: Burkholderia sp. Cy-637; assembly: GCF_011753175.1. Taxonomy (NCBI): domain Bacteria; kingdom Pseudomonadati; phylum Pseudomonadota; class Betaproteobacteria; order Burkholderiales; family Burkholderiaceae; genus Burkholderia; species Burkholderia sp. Cy-637. The sequence goes on from NZ_VWWC01000013.1 coordinate 63,859, forward strand.
CTACAGCTACCTGGCCGCCGAGCAGGGTTTCGCCAGCATCATCGGCAGCAATGCCACCACCACCATCGCGCCCTGGGGCGGCACCGACGCCCGGCTCGGCAACAGCCCGGTGGGCTTCGGCGTGCCCAATCCGGGCGGCCGCCCCTTCATGCTGGACATGGCGATCAGCGTCGCGGCGCGCGCCAAGATCCGCAACGCGCTCAAGCGCGGCGAGTCGATCCCGGGCGACTGGGCCACCGACGCGCAAGGCCGCCCGACCACCGACCCGAAGGCGGCGCTCGACGGCTTCCTGCTGCCGATCGGCGGCCACAAGGGTTATGGCCTGGCGCTGGTGGTCGACCTGCTCGCCGGGCTGTTGTCGGGCGCGGCCTACCTCACGCACGTGAAGTCCTGGGAGGACGAGCCCGACCAGCCGCAGGACCTCGGCCACTTCTTCATCCTGATCGACACGCGGATGCTGGGCAGCGGGGCCTGGCTGGCGCAGCGCATGGGCGACTACGCCGCGATCCTGCACGGCTCGGCGGCGGCCGACCCGGCCGCGCCGGTGGTGGTGCCGGGCGAGATCGAGCTGGCGCGCCTCGAGCGGCAGATGCGCGACGGCGTCGATATCGGCGAGGCGCAGCGCGCGATGCTGGAAGCCGCCGCCGGCATCCGTCGCGAGGCCTGAGCCGGCCGCGGCACATCGAGGGGAGACAGGCGGCGGAGCCGGCATCGAGCCCGGCCCGTGCCTCCATGACAAGCTAAGGAGCGGCATGTGACCAAGATCCGATGGCGTATCGTTTTGCTGCTGTTCATCGCGGGCTTCATCAACTACCTGGACCGCTCGGCGCTGTCCGTCGCGGCGCCCGCCGTCGCGCAGGAGCTGCATATCTCGCCGGCGCATCTCGGGCTGGTGTTCTCGACCTTCTTCATCGGCTACGCGGCCTTCAACTTCATCGGCGGCTGGGCGGCCGACCGCTGGGGCGGCAAGAACGTGTTCTCGGGCGCGATCCTGCTGTGGTCGCTGCTGTGCGGCGCCACCGGCCTGGCGAGCGGCTTCGGCTCGCTGCTGGCGGTGCGCACCCTGTTCGGCATGGCCGAGGGGCCGCTGGCCACCACCATCAACAAGATCGTCAACAACTGGTTTCCGCACAGGGAATCGGCCACCGCCTTCGGCTTCGCCAACTGCGGGCTGCCGCTGGGCGGCGCGGTGGCGGGGCCGGTGGTCGGGCTGATGACCGCCGCCTATGGATGGCGCGTCGCGTTCGCCGGCATCGCCTGCTTCGGGCTGGTCTGGCTGCTGTTCTGGCATCGGCTGGCGACCGACCGGCCGCGGCAGCATCCGCGCGTCTCGATGCAGGAGCGCGAGCTGATCGAATCGGATCGCAGCGTGCCGGAGACGCCGGCCGACGTGCAGCGGCTCGGCACCTACCTGCGGCAGCCGGCGATCCTCGCGGCGATGATCTCCTACTTCGGCTACAGCTACATCCTGTTCTTCTTCCTCACCTGGTTCCCGAGCTTCCTGACCATGGACCGGCACCTGAGCCTGAAGAGCATGAGCCTGGCCACGGTGCTGCCCTGGCTGCTCGGCTTCATCGGCTACGGCCTGAGCGGGCTGCTGTCGGACTGGATCTTCCGGCGCACCGGCAATGCGCTGCGCGCGCGCAAGTGGGTGCTGATCGTCTGCCTCGGCACGGCCGGCATCTGCGTGGCGCTGGCCGGCGCGGTGACCACCACGCTCGGCGCGCTGCTGCTGATGGCGGTCGGCGTGTTCGCGCTGTATCTGAGCGGCAGCACCTACTGGGCGCTGATCCAGGACACCATTCCCGGCCCGAAGCTCGGCAGCGTCGGCGGCTGCGTGCATTCGATCGCGAACTGCGCGGGCATCGTCGGCCCGGCCGTGACGGGTTTCCTGGTGCAGGAAAGCCATACCTTCTTCAGCGCCTTCGTGCTGGCGGGAGCGATCGCCCTGGCCAGCGTGCTCGCCGTGGCCGTCCTGCTGCGCCCGGGCGCGGCGGCCGGGATCGAGGCGAATGCGGCGCGCGCGGCAGGCTGAGCTTCGATGACGCGATCCTCCATGTCACTGCCGCCGATGCCCGACGAAGGCTTCGCGCCGGATTTCGTCGCCGCGCTGCCGGCACGGCGGCTGGCCGCCGGGGGAGCGCTGTACGTGGCCGATGCGGGCGACGTGTGTGAGCCGAGCCTGTTGTTCGTGCATGGCGCATTCCACGGCGCCTGGTGCTTCGGGGCATGGATGCAATGCCTGGACGAGATCGGCATCGCCTCGGCGGCCCTCGACCTGGCCGGGCATGGTTTCCTCGCGAACGAGGCCCTGCCGCCGACCACGACCATCGACGATTACGCCGAAGCGATCGTCGAGGCCGCCTCGCTGCCGGGCCGTGGCCTCACCGTGGTCGGCCATAGCCTGGGCGCGCTGGCGGTGGCGCGGGCGGCGGCACGCATCGAGTTCGCCGGCATCGTGCTGCTCGCGCCCTCGCCGCCCGGCAACCTGCCCGGCGCGGCTCGCGTGGCCGGCGTGGCGCCGGGTGAACCGGTGGCGCCGCCTGCCTACGAGCCCGCGCTGCAACGCTATCTCGGCGGCCAGGCCCGGGCATGGAGCGAGCGCTGGTATCGCCTGCTGGGCCGGGAAAGTCCCGCCGCGCTGAACGATCGCTACACGCTTGGCCTGGCCGTCGATCCGGCGCCGCTCGCGCGCAAGACGCACGTCGTGTCGGCCGGCCTCGACGATCCGGCGCGCCACCCCGAAGGCCAGGACGCCGCGATCGCGCGCTTCTACGGCGCCTCGTATCGCCTGCTCGCCGATGCGCCGCATTGCCTGATGCTCGGCCCGCATTCCGCGCTCGCGCTCGCCGAGGTGCTGGACTGGCATCGGCGTCCCGGCGGCGCCGTCGCGCCTCGATAGACGACATCCCCCTTTCACTCTCGACCTGATTCCATCGCCATGAGATTCGATCCGTCCTTGCTTCAGGCCTTCGCCCCCGAAGGCAGGCTGCGTGCCTCCATCAACCTCGGCAACCCGATCCTCGCCGGCAAGGACGCCGCGGGCGAGCCGGCCGGCGTGTCGGTCGACCTCGCGCGCGCCCTCGCCGAGCGCCTCGGCGTCGAACTGGAACTGGTGGTGTTCGATGCGGCAGGCAAGTCGGTGCAGGCCGTCGGCGAGGAACGCGCCGATTTCGGTTTCTTCGCCATCGATCCGCTGCGCGGCGAAACCATCGCCTTCACCGAGCCCTATGTCCTGATCGAAGGTTATTACCTGGTGCGCGACGCCTCGCCGATACGCGGCAACCAGGACGTGGATGCCGCCGGGCATCGCGTGGTGGTCGGCCAGGGCAGCGCCTACGACCTGTTCCTGACGCGCAGCCTGAAGCACGCGCGAATCGTGCGCGCGCCCACCTCGCCGACGGTCGTCGAGACCTTTCTAGAACAGGGGCTGGAGGTGGCGGCGGGCGTCAGGCAGCAACTGCAAGCCGATGCCAGCACCACGCCCGGCCTGCGCCTGCTCGACGAGCGCTTCATGGTGATCCGGCAGGCGATGGGCTTGCCCAGGCGCCGCGGCCCCGCCGCGGCGCGGGCCCTGCATGACTTCGTCGAGGCGATGAAGGCCTCCGGCTTCGTCGCCGAGGCGCTGGCGCGGCACGGCATCGTCGGCGCGTCGGTGGCGCCGGCGGCGCCGGTGGCATGAGGCCGGGGCAGGGAGCGCGCCGTTCGCGTGCCGCCCTGCCCGTCGCGACACGCTCGATCAAGCAAGCGCGACACGCGACATCAGCGCGATGGTCGCGAAGCCCAGGATCGTCATCAGGATCGACGACGACACATGGATCGCGACCTCGGCCAGTGCCCAGCCCATCCGCCCGCGCTGGAGGTTGCCGACCACCTCGGCGGAGAAGGTCGAGAACGTGGACAGGCCGCCCATCAGCCCGGTGGTGACGAACAGGCGCCATTCCGGTGGAATCTGCGGCATGCGCGCGAACACCGCCAGCGCGACGCCGATGATGTAGCCGGCAATCACGTTGGCCGCGAGCGTGCCGAGCGGCAGCTCGGGATACCAGGCATTGAGGCGGATCCCGAGGAACCAGCGAAACAAGGATCCCAGCGCGCCGCCGACCGCCACCGCGAGAATCGATTGGAACATCTGTGACGCTCCTTTGAATGCGCCCGACGACGCATATGGCATGCGCGCCGCCGTCGGCTAGGGTTCGCGCGAGCGCAGTTCGGGATGCATGCGGATATGCAGGAGTACGAGCCAGCGGCTCGGGCAATCGTCGGCGATCGAGACCACCCGCGGCGGGCTGCCGTCGAAGCCCAGGTAGCGCCGCGAGGCGGCCGCCTCGTAGGCCCGCCTCGCGTCGAGGCTGAGCCAGCGCATCGCCATCGGCATCGTCACCGCGCCGAACGCCGCGAACCACCAACGTTGCATGCCCGGCTGGATCGCCATCGCCAGGCAGGACAGCAGCCAGGCCAGCACGGCGTTCACGGCCAGCGCATAGGCCGCCAGCGCCAGTTGCCCCCTCATCTGCTCCCGCTTCGAATCCCAAGACATCGTCGCGCCTCCTGGTGGCCGGGTTCGTCATCCTTCGAGCGTTGCCGCCTCGCAGGGCAGGAACACCGCGCGCACGTTCTTCAGTCCGGTACCGTGCGTGCGCCAGAATTCGCGCAGCTTGCTCTCGAGGTCGATCAGTTCGATGCAATGCGGGAAGCGGTGATGCACCAGCTCGGCATGTTCGTGATGCAGCCGGTCGCCGTTCAGGTAACCCGCGTGGACGCGGTGCAGCACCGCCTGCTCGATGCCGGCCCGCTTGGCGCGCTCGAGCAGGTGATGCGCCAGGCTGGGACGCGCGAGACGGTGCCAGAAGCGCTTCGGGACATGGTGGGCATGGGCGCGTTCGGCATGGTGGAAGTACAGGCGCAGCGAAATCAGTTTGGACATGATGGACAAGAAGATGGAACAAAGGGGTACAGGGATCAGGACTGGGTGGAGGTGGCAGCGGCGGCCGCGGCGCGACGCGCGCGTCGTAGCGCGGGTATCTCCGACAGCCGCATGCCGGCGGGCAGCAACGGATGCTTGGCGTGGTCGACGCGCTGGGCGCGATAGATGCCGGTGTGCCCGGAGAACAGGTAGGCGACCACGCAGGCCAGCGCCGCATACACGGCAATGTCGGCGCCGAACAGTTCGATGGCCATGATGGTCGACGCGATCGGCGTGTTGGCCGCGCCCGCGAATACCGCGACCAAACCGAGGCCGGCCAGCACCGGAATCGGCAGGGCCAGCAGATGCCCCAGCGCGTTGCCCAGCGTCGCGCCGATATAGAACAGCGGCGTCACCTCCCCGCCCTTGAAGCCCGAGGCGAGCGTGACCACCGTGAACGCGAACTTGCCCGCGAAGTCGTAGGCGGGCAGCGGCCCGTCGAAGGCCTGGACGATGGTGGGAATGCCGAGCCCGAGGTACTGCGGGACATCGAGCGCGACGGCCGCCAGCGCCACCACCGCGCCGCCCAGCAGCGGCCGCGCCGGCGCATAGGCGACCTTGCGCTTGATGAAGGCCGACAGCGCATGCGTCGAATCGGCGAACAGCATGCCGACGAGGCCGAACACGATCCCGGCCACGATCACCGAGCCGATGCCGGGGAGCGTCGGCGGAGGAATCAGGGGAATGCGGTAGACGGTATGGTGGACGCCCCGGGCCAGGCACACCTGGTCGGCCACCAGCGACGAGGCGATGCAGGTCAGCAGCGCGTCGTAGCGCAGGCGGCCGATCGCCAGCACCTCCAGGCCGAAGATCGCGCCGGCCAGCGGGGTACCGAACACCGAGGCGAACCCGGCGGCGATCCCGCCCATCAGGAGGATGCGGCGCGCTTCGCGATCGAGCCCGAAATGCGCGGTGATCCGGTCGGCCAGCGCCCCGCCCATCTGGACCGCGGTGCCCTCCCGCCCGGCGGAGCCGCCGAACAGGTGGGTCACCACGGTGGCGACCAGCACCAGCGGTGCCATGCGCTTGGGCACGATCTTCTGCGGATCGTGGATTTCGTCGATCAGCAGGTTGTTGCCGGACTCGACCGACTGGCCGACGCGGTGGTACACCCAGCCGGTCGCGAAACCCGCGAACGGCAGCAGCCACAGCAGCCAGGGACGGCCGAGGCGGAGGTCGGTGGCGCGATCGAGCGCATGGAGAAAGACGGCGGAAGCGGTGCCGGCAAGCGCACCCAGCAGGCAGGACAGGAGCAGCCAGCGCGCCACGTAGGGCAGCATGGCCAATTGCTCGAGGGATTTCAGCTTTTTCATGGTTTCCAGGTTTGAAGCAGCATCAAACCTGGGCGATGGCGGCACCTCGCGGACGACCTACGACCTCCCTCACCCAGGAACTCGTAGGCATCATCAGCCGCTGGCAAGCGGCGGTTACGGGAGGTATGCCATCTCCGAAAAGCGCTCCGATCTTACCGGACAATTCGCTCGCCCCGCAATGCCGCCGCTTCCGGCAACGGCATGGCGGGGATGCCGAGGATTCAGTCCGCGATCGACGCCACCGGCATCGCGCCGGTCACGATTTGTCCTGCGTTCCGAGCGAGCCGTACTCGATCGGCATGCGCGTGTAGAACAGGCGAATGCCCTCGGTCTTCAGGCGCTCGAGCAAGGCATCGATCCTCACGTCCTCGGCGATCAGGGTGACGGTGACCGGCTGGTCCGCCAGTTCGAAGAAACGCGCGGCATGCAGCTTGCCGCTGGCGTCCACCGCCTCCGATAGTTCGGCCACCGTGGCCCCGACGATGTTCGCCTGCCTGGCCTCGTCGAGGATCCATTCGACCAGCGTCATGTGCTTGACGCGATGGCTCTGGTTGGCGGCATACAAGGTGAGCTGACTTCCGTTCATGAGCGCCTCCTGATCGGGCAACGCGGTTTCGCATCCGGCGCGCTCGAGCGCAAGCCGGCATCGCGCCCGAGACGAATGAAGGAAAGGGTCGATTTCATGGGAAACCCGATTCGTGCAGTTTGCAGAAATCCGGGCAACAGGACGCTTGAGCAATGCCTACGCGTCCTGGAGCCAGGGACCGTAGGCATCATCAGCCGGGCAATGCCGGCGGTTGGGTCGAGGAGGAATGCCATCTCCGTGCGCGCAGTCTAGCATGGCTCGCCGCGCGGCGTGGCATGGAAATTTATTTCGGATTGCTTTCGGTTCGCGCTCAGGCCTCCGGACTGTGGCACACCATCTCGATGTTGTGCCCGTCCGGGCCGATCACGAAGGCCGCGTAGTAGTTCGCGTGGTAATGCGCTCGCAGGCCGGGCGCGCCGTTGTCCTTGCCGCCGGCCGCCAGCGCCGCGCGATGGAAGGCATCGACCTGCTCGCGATGATCCGCCGTGAAGGCCAGGTGCAGGTGCGCGGGCGTCTCGTCGGTCTGGTACAGGCACAGGGAGGCCTTGCCCTTGGGACTCATTTCGATGCCGTAGGTCGGCACGCCCTCGCCGAGCACCGCGACGCCGATCGGCTCGAGTGCCTTGAGGAAGAAATTTTTGCTTGCCGCGTAATCGCTGACGCCGAATTTGACATGGTCGAACATGAATGGCTCCTGGCAAGGGGATGCGAGACGATGACACAAGCGCGCGATGTCTTCAATCCTCGTTTCGAGCAGGATGCGCCTGCCCGCCATCGTATCGATGGACTCGCCCGAATAGCTCGATATCCTCACCATCGACCACCATGCCCGCGCCATCGGGGCAAGCATGCAGGTTCGGCAGGGTCGACGACAGGCTGCGCTGCCAGGCCATCAGGTTCGCCGGATCGAAATGCGGCCAGAAGCGGAAGTCGACCAAGGCGAGCCCGGCATCGTCGGTCGATTCCGGATCCCGGATGTCTCCGCACAACAGCGCCGATTCGATGCTCGGCGTCATCAGGATCGCGCCCGCGCTGACGCCGATCAGCACGCCGCCCTCGGCCGCGTAGCGGGCCAGGCGTGAAAGCCCATCGCCGCGCCGCAGCCAGGACAGGAAGGAAAAAGTGTTGCCGCCCGACAGGTGGATCGCATCGCACGACAACACCGCCGACCATGCCGCCTCGGACGCGGGATCGAGCGGATCCACCCGCGCGGCCAGTTCCGCGCCGATCGAGCGGTAGTAGTCGGCTTGACGATGGAAATGGAGAAGCCGCGGGTCGGGCTCGGCGGGAACATGGCCGATCCGTGGGCGCTCGCGGCCGATCAGTTGCAGCAGGCGCGCGTTCATGGCCTCGTTGCCGGGTGCTTCCTGATCGCTGTACAAGGCCAGTTTTCGATGAATCGGCATGATGCCTTCCGGTCGGTTTCGCGTTGGCGGGATTGTCCCGTGACTGGCGCCGGCGCTCAAGCCAGCGTCGCCTGCTCCCGGATCATGTCGTAAAGCGCCTGCGCCGCCGGCGACAGATGCGCGGTCCTGCGCGCCACCAGCACCAGGGTTCGCGACACCGGCGGATCGACCAGCTCGATGGTGCGAACGCCGGGATAGGCGCCCTTCTGGATCGCCAGCCGCGGCACCACCGCCGCGCCCACGCCCTGCGCCACCAGGCCGACGGCCGTCGAACTGCGCTGCACCTCGTAGAACGACTGCAAGGCGAACTGCGCCGAACCCAGCGCGAGATCGAGCAAGGGCCGGTTGCCGCTGAACTCTCCCGCGAAGATCAGCGGATAGGCGTGCAACTGCCTCCACGCGATACGCCGCCGCCGAGCCAGCGCGTGATCCTCATGGCAGATCAGCACGTAGCGATCCTCGGTGAGCGGCACGCTCAGCAGATCGGGATGATGCTCGCCCGCGATATGGATGCCGAACTCGGCCTCGCGGCGGCGCACCGCCTCGATCACGGCCGACGAGGCGTGGTCGAGGATCTTGACGCGGTTGTGCGGATGACGTGCCGAGTAAGCCTGCAGGATGCGCGGCAGGTACTGCACGCCCACCGTCGGCACGCAGGCGATCGAGACGTCGCCGCGGCGCGCCATGCCGGTCTCGCGGATCTCCGCCAGCGAATCGGCCAGCTCGCCGAGCAGGCGCCGCGCCTGCGGAAGAAAATCGCGGCCGATCTCGGTCAGCATCAGCGAGCGCGTGGTGCGCTCGATCAGCTTCACCCCCAGGAAATCCTCCAGCTTGCGCAGGCGCTGCGTGATCGCCGTCTGCGTCACGTGCAGCGCCTCGGCCGCGCCCTGGAAGCTGCCGCGATCCGCCACGGCGATGAATGCCTGCACGCCAAGCGTGTCGATTTTCATAAGAAAAAGACATCAATGCCGAAAATACTTTCATTTTACTGCTCGGCGCACGAGGCTCAAGCTATCCATCCCGCGAGGAGACGACCCCACATGAACATCACCATACTCGACGATTATTTCGACACGCTGCGCCACCTGCCCTGCTTCCACAAGCTGGACGGGCAAGCCGTGACGATCTGGAACGACCATGTGCAGAACCTCGACGCGCTGGCCGAGCGGCTGCGCGACACCGAGGTACTGGTGCTGATCCGCGAACGCACCCAGATCCGTGCGCCGCTGATCGCGCGCCTGCCGAAACTGCGCCTGATCAGCCAGCGCAGCGTCTATCCGCATATCGACATCGCCGCCTGCACCGAGCACGGCGTGATCGTCTCCTCGAACCAGCATGCCGGCAGCCCCTCGTACGCGGCGGCCGAGCTGAGCTGGGGCCTGGTGATCGCGGCGATGCGGCAGATTCCCCAGCAGATGGAGGCGCTGCGCGCCGGCCGCTGGCAGATCGGCGTGGGCCGCAGCCTGCGCGGTCGCACGCTGGGCATCTTCGGCTATGGGCGGATCGGTGCCGAGGTGGCGCGCTACGGCGCGGCCTTCGGCATGAAGGTGCTGGTCTGGGCCAGCGCGGCCTCGCGGCAACGGGCCCGCGACGACGGCTGGGACGTCGCGCCGGACCAGCAGGCCTTTTTCGAGACCTGCGACGTGCTCTCGCTGCACATGCGCCTGGTGGCCGCCACGCGCGGCATCGTCACCGCGCAGGACCTGGCGCGGATGAAACCCGATGCGCTGCTGGTGAATACCAGCCGCGCCGGGCTGATCGCGCCGGGCGCGCTGGAGCAGGCCTTGCGGGCGGGCCGCCCGGGCATGGCGGCACTGGACGTCTACGACGAGGAACCGTTGCGCGATCCCGGGCATCCGTTGCTGAACATGCCGAACCTGGTATGCACGCCGCATATCGGCTACGTGACCGAGGACGAATACGAGATTCAGTTCTCCGACATATTCGACCAGGTCGTGGCCTACGCGGCCGGGCAGCCGATCCACGTGGTCAATCCCGAGGTGCTGGCACACGCGCCAACGCCGGGCGACGCCGCCGTCGAAGCCCTGATTCTCGACCTGCTGGAGTGGATCGGCTCGGGCGCGCGGCCCTACGGCGAGGTGATGGAGGCTTGGCGCACCTCGTGCCCGCGCCTGCCGGTCTGGGAGGAAGCCGGCGCGCGCGGTTACCTGGAGCGCAGTCACGCGCCGGGTGGCGTCGCCGAGGTGAGGGTCAGCGAGACCGGCGCGGCCCATCTGCGTGCGCGCCGCAAGACGCCAGGGTGAGGGCTCGGGGGCCGCGCCTCCCATGCGGCCCGGTGCGCTCCGATCCGGCCCGAGACGCCGACGAGCCTGAGCACGTCCGTTGCGCGGGCCATTCGTCCCGCGTCGCGCCTCGACACCTGCCGGCTGCGCCAAAAGGCGCCGGCACCTTACTGCCAAGGCGCCGGGCCGCTCGCCGCCCCTGATATCCATATCGCGATTCCTTGGTTGGGAATCGCTTCCCGCTTCGCTAGTATCCAACGCGCCCTTGCCCACGCGCGTCGCCGACCAACGCGCCGCGCGCGACCCGGCAGCCACTCCAATCCGCTTCCCGCTCCTATGTCCCAGTCAACGCATCCCGGCTCACCGCCCGGGACCTTCACGCGCGCGCTCGCCGAAGCGATCGTGCGTGCCGAGCCCTTGCGCGACCCGGCCGCGATCGCCGCCGCGCGCGACGGCCTGCTCGATTTCCTCGCCGCCGCTTTCGCGGGCGCCGACGATGCCGGCTATCGCAAGCTGCTGGCCGCCCTGCCCGCGGATACGCCACGCGACGGCGGCGTTGCCGTGATCGGTCGCGCGGCCGGCGCCTCGCCGCAGCAAGCCGCGCTGCTGAACGGTTATGCCGGCCATGCGCTCGACTACGACGACGTCCACAGCAGCGTGCGCGGCCATCCCGGCACGGTGCTGCTGCCGGCGCTGCTCGCACTCGCGCAGCAGCGCCGGGCCAGCGCGCTCGCACTGCTCGAGGCCTATGTGATCGGCGTGGAGACCATGGCGCGCCTGGGCCTCGCGCTCGGCAGCCGCCATTACGAACTCGGCTTCCACAACACGGCCACGCTCGGCACGCTGGGCGCGGCAGCCGCCACCGCGCGCCTGCTCGGGCTCGACGCGGCAACGGTCGAGACCGCGCTCGGCATCGCCGCCACGCAATCGGCCGGCCTGCGCCTGCAATTCGGCAGCGAGATCAAGCCGCTGCACGCCGGGCTCGCGGCCCGCGCCGGCCTGTTCGCCAGCGAACTCGCCGCCGCCGGCCTGGCCGGCGCGCCGGCCGCGCTCGATGGCCCCGGCGGCTTCCTCGCCGTCTACGGCGCCGGCGCGGCGCAGCCCGAACGCCTGCTGGAAGGCTGGGGCGCGCCGTGGCAGATCGTGTCGCCGGGCCTCTACTTCAAGCCCTGGCCCTGCTGCACCGCCACCCATTACGCGGTGCTGGCCGCGCTCGCATTGCGCGAACGCCATGCCCCGGCACCCGCCGACATCGCCGGCGTGCGCATCACCTTCCCACCGGCCGGCGACACGCCGCTGCTGTCCCGGCTGCCCGCCACGGGCCTGGAAGCACGCTTCAGCGTCGAGTACGCGGTGGCCGCCGCGCTGAGCGACGGCCCGCCGGGCGTCGCCGTGTTCGCCGACGTGCCGGTGCGCGAGGACCTGATCGCGCTGGCCGCGCGCATCGAGCGCGATCACGATCAGGACGCCCCGCGCGCCTCGACCGATCCGGCCACGCGCTTCTCGACGGTCGAGATCCGGCTGGCCGACGGCAGCACGCTGCGCCAGCGCGCCGACCGGCTCGTCAGCGCCGCCAACCTGCCGGCCAAGTTCGCGGATGCCACGGCGCACCGCGCGGTGCTCGCCGAAGTCCCGGCGCTGGTCGCGAGCATGCGCGACGAGCAGGACCTGGCCCGCCTCCTTTCCACCTTCGACCGGCTTGCCTCATGACCACCCGATCCTCCGCCGCCGAGCGCCGCCAGATGCGCCTGGGCCTGTTCCTGCAGGGCGCGGGCCACCACGTCGCCGGCTGGCGGCATCCCGAGGCCGAATCGGGCAGCGAGAACTTCGAATTGCTGCGCCGCGTGGTGCAGACCGCCGAGCGCGCGAAATTCGACATGGTGTTCCTCGCCGACGGCCTGACCAGCGGCCCCGACGCGCATCCCTCGATGGCGCAGCGCTTCGAGCCGCTGACCCTGCTCTCGGCGCTGGCGATGCACACCACCCGCATCGGCCTGGCCGCGACCGCCTCGACCACCTACAGCGAGCCCTATCACCTGGCGCGCGTATTCGCCTCGCTCGACCGCCTGAGCGGCGGGCGCGCGGCCTGGAACGTGGTCACCACCTCCTACGACCGCACGGCCGCGAACTTCACGCGCGGCAACCATCCCGATCATGCCGAGCGCTACGAGATGGCCGGCGAGTTCGTCGACGTGGTCAAGGGCCTGTGGGACAGCTGGGACGAGGACGCGGTGATCCGCGACAAGGCCCGCGGCGTCTACTTCGACCCGGCCAAGGTTCACGCGCTCGATCACGAGGGCCGTTTCTTCCGGATCAAGGGCCCGCTGAACGCCTCGCGTCCGCCGCAAGGCCATCCGGTGGTGATCCAGGCCGGCTCCTCCGGGCCCGGGCAGGATCTCGCGGCGCGCACCGCCGAAGTGGTGTTCACCGCGCAGCAGACGCTGGAGGAAGCGCAGGCCTTCTATCGCGACCTGAAGGGGCGGCTGGCGAAGTTCGGGCGCGCGGGCCAGGCGCTGCACGTGATGCCGGGCGTGTTCCCGGTGATCGGCCGCACCGAGCGCGAGGCGCGCGAGAAGTACGAGCAGTTGCAGCAGTGGATCGACACTTCGGGCGCGCTGAGCCTGTTGTCGGACCGGCTCGGCCACGACGTCTCGCGATATCCGCTCGACGGCCCGCTGCCGGAGCTGCCCGAATCGGACCAGCTCAAGAGCCGCGCGAAGCTGCTGACCGACCTGGCGCGACGTGAGAACCTGACGCTGCGCCAGCTCTACTACCTGGTGGCCGGCGCACGCGGGCACCGCATCGTCTGGGGCACCGCCGGGCAGGTCGCCGACGCGCTGGAGGAATGGTTCGCGCAGGACGCCGCCGACGGCTTCAACATCATGCCGCCGTACTTCCCCGGCGGCCTCGACGATTTCGTCGAGCAGGTGGTGCCCGAGCTGCAGCGGCGCGGGCTGTTCCGCACCGAATACGCCGGCAGCAGCTTGCGCGAGCACCTCGGCCTGCCGCGCCCGGCGAGCCGCTACGCGGTGCGTGGCTGAGCCGGGAAGCCGGCGCGGGCGCGCGCGATGCCACGACGGCACCGCGCGCGCCCCGCTCTTTCACGCGGCATGCCTCACACCGCGAAACGCTTCAGGTCGAGCACGATCGGCTGCGCCGCGTAAGCATCGAGCCGGACCTGCTCGGGCGTGCGCGCATGCGCCAGGAAGGCGCGCGTGCGCGCGCTGCGCGGCGCGCCGAAGATCCGTGCCGGCGGCCCCGCCTCGACGATCACGCCCGCCTCGGTGAAGAACACCACGTCGCTGATCTCCTCGGCGAAACGCATCTCGTGCGTGACCAGCACGCAGGTCATCCCTTCGCTCACCAGCTCGCGGATCACGGCCAGCACCTCGCCGGCCGTCTCGGGATCGAGCGCCGAGGTCACCTCGTCGAACAGGATCAGGTCCGGCCGCATCGCCAGCGCGCGCGCGATCGCCACGCGCTGCTGCTGCCCGCCGGAGAGCTCGCCCGGGTAGCGATGCGCCTTGTCGGCCAGGCGCACGCGTTCGAGCAAGGCATGCGCCTCGCGCAGCGCGGTCTTGCGGTCGCGCTTGAGGATCCGCACCGGCGCGGCGATCAGGTTGTCGAGCACGCTCAGGTGCGGGAACAGGTTGTACTGCTGGAACACGAAACCGACGCGCTTGTGCAGCGCGATCTCCTCGCGCTCGCTGGCGATGCGGTCCACGCGCGTGCCGTGCACCTCGATCTCGCCGCGCGTCGGCCGCTGCAGGCCGGCGATGCAGCGCAGGATGGTGGACTTGCCCGAGCCCGACGGGCCGATGATCGACACCGCCTGGCCGCGATGGACCGCCAGGTCGATGCCCTGCAGCACCGGCGTGGCGCCGTAGGACAGGTGCACGTCGCGCAGCCGCACCAGCGGCGCGGCGGAAGGCTGGAAATCAGGAACGGGCATGGCGCCTTTCGAGGAAACGGGTGAAACGGGCGATCGGGTAGCAGTACGCGAAGAACAGCGCGAGCACCACGAAATAGACCAGCACGGTGAAATCGGCACGCGCCACGGTATTGCTGGCCACCTGGGCGGTGTCGAGCAGGTCGTGCACGCCCACCAGCGAGGCCAGCGCGGTGGCCATCGTGATGCTGGCGTAGAGGTTCATCCAGGGCGGCAGCATGCGGCGCAGGCATTGCGGCAGGATGATCCAGCGGAAGGTCTGGGCGCGGCTGTAGGCCAGCGAGCGCGCCGCGTCCCATTGCGCGCGCGGGATCGACTGGATCGCGCCGCGGAAGATCTCCGCGAAGTTCGCGCTGGCCGGCAGGGCCAGGCCCAGCGTGACCTTGAACCAGTCCGGGAACGGCAGCACGGCGTGGCCGATGTCCAGCTCGAACGGGAACACGTAGGTCGAGAAATAGATCAGCACCAGGATCGGTGCGTTGCGGAACACCTGCACGTAGGCGCGCACCGGCCAGCGCAGCGGCGCCAGGCGCGCGAGCGACAGCGGGCCGAGCAGCAGCCCGGCAAGCGTGCCGAGCGTGATCGCCAGCAGGCTGATGCCGACGTTGACCAGCATCGCCTCGCCGAGCGCGGGCGCCCAGGTCCGCAACGCGGCCAGCGTGGGCAGCCGGCTGCCGGCCAGCAACAAGGCCAGGATCGACACGACCAGCGCAGCCAGCGCCAGGCGCCGCCGGCGCGCGCCGCGGCGCCCGGTGCCGTCGA
The DNA here is from genome assembly GCF_011753175.1 of Burkholderia sp. Cy-637. Taxonomy (NCBI): domain Bacteria; kingdom Pseudomonadati; phylum Pseudomonadota; class Betaproteobacteria; order Burkholderiales; family Burkholderiaceae; genus Burkholderia; species Burkholderia sp. Cy-637. The sequence goes on from NZ_VWWC01000013.1 coordinate 79,084, forward strand.
TGGCGGCCGCCGTCGCGGCCAGCGTGTCAGGCGCCATAACCGGCCATCCTCAGCCGCGCCTCGAGCCAGCGCCCGGCGCCGTTGATCGCGAACGTCAGCACGCCGAAGAACAGCAGGATCAGGATCATCAGCTCCAGCACGTTGTCGCGCTGGGTCCAGATCATGATCGAGGCGTAGGTGATGTCGCCCACCGCGATCGCCGAGGCCACCGTGGTCATCTTCACCAGGTCGACCAGGTTGTTGACCAGCGCGGGCAGCGCGAAACGCACGGCCAGCGGCAACTGTACGTGCCGCAGCCGCTGGCGCCGGCTGTAGCCGAGCGCGCGCGCCGCGTCGAGCGCGGCGGCCGGCACCGCCTCGATGCCGGCGCGCAGCGCCTCGGCATGGAAGGCGCCCTTGTGCAGCGAGATCACGATCACACTCCAGATGAAGGGCGTCAGCGGGTTGCCGCCGAGGTGGCGCAGCGCATTGCTGATCAGCATGTTGAGCACCAGGAAGGCGCAGAACAACTGCACCAGGGTGGGCGTGTTGCGCGTGAGTTCGACGAAGGCGCGCGCCGGCACGGCCAGCGCACGGTTCGGCGAGATCAGCAGCGCCGCCAGCGCCACGCCGGCGGCCAGGCTGCCGATCACGGTGGCGCCCGACAGCAGCAGCGTCACGCCGGCGCCGTGCAGGAAGGAGGCGAGTTCGTCGGGTTCGAGCGCGAAGCGGTAATCGAGGCCGACGCGCTGCAAGGCGCCGACCGCGCCGGCCAGCAGCGCGCCGCTCATGAACGCTGGGCCTGGAGCTTCTCGTGCAGGTCCAGCACCGCGCGCGAGGGCGTCATGCCATGGCGCTTCTCGACCTCGAGCAGCCAGCCGCTGCGATGCCATTGCTGCACGATCTTCTCGAGCGCGGCCTGCGTGTCGGCCTCGCCCTTGCGCACCCAGATCACCGAGGGCGACGGGATCAGCTCGTCGCCGCCGGCGATGGTGTAGTCCTTCCAGTCGGGATTGCGCGCCACCAGCAGGCGCAGCGTGGGCGCGACGTGCACGGCCGCCACGCAGTTGTTGCCGCGCAACGCCAGCAGCGATTCGGGCTGGCCGCGGAAGGCCTTGACCTGGGCGCCGTATTGCTCGGCCAGCGGCTTGCTGTAGTTGCTGCCCTGCGAGACGCACACGGGCTTGCCGCGCAGATCTTTCCAGCCGTGGATGCCGCTGTCCTTGCGCGTGATCAGCGCCCCGCCGATCTCCTCGAAGGGCGTGGGCGGATGGCTGAGGATCTCGTCGCGTTCCTTGGTGACCTCCATGTTCGCGATCAGCGCATCGACCTTGCCCTGCTGGAGGAACTGCACGCGGTTCGAGGGCTGCACGGGCACCAGTTCGGCGCTCACGCCGAGCTGCCTGGCGACGTCATTGGCCAGGTCGATATTGAAGCCGACCGGCTTCTGCGTGGCCGGATCGAGCGAGCCGAACGGCGGCCCCGAGAGGATCACGCCGATGGCGATCTGGTGGCGCTGGTGGATGTGGTCGAGCGTGGCATCGGCACGGGCCGACGCGGACCAGCCGGCAAGGCCGAGGGTGGCGCAAAGCGCGCCGGCGAGCAGTCGGCGAACGGAAACGGAACGGGGCATGGACATGGAGCGGCGCGGGTGATCGATACGGCCCGGCGCTCGCGAGGGGCCGGCGGATCCGCTCGGCATGGCGCGGACGCCGGGTTTCGGGAGCCGCTATTGTTGGCAGTTCGCCGCGATGGCGGAACCAAGAAATTTTCATACCGATATCGGCTGCCGGCATTTGCGCGAGAGGCCGGCGCCGCCCTGCCCGCGTCGATGCGGGCAGGTTCCGACGTGAGTGCTGAAGCGAGTGCTCAGGCCCCGCTGCTGGCCTGCTGCGCGGCGGCGTTGCCACCACGACGCGACGCCAGCCCGGCGCCGCCGTAGCGTTCGGCAGCCGGCTGCGGCCTGATCTGCGGCGCGGTGCTGGCCGGGCGCGCACGCGCCGGCTGCGTCGCCTTGCGTTCCTCGCGCAGGGCCGGCAAGTCGACCAGCGAGCGGTACAACTCGAGATAGCGCTCGGTCGGCCCGGCCCAACTCGAATCGCGCTGCATCGCATTGCGTTGCAGGACCCGCCAGGCCTGCGGCTGGCCGAACGCATCGAAGGCGCGCTCGAGCGCCTGCACGATGTCCTCCGCGCGCTCGCCGTCGAACAGGAAGCCGGTGGCGCCCTGCTCCGGCGTGGCGCGTTCGTGCGCGTGCGGTGCCGCCTCGGCCGCGCGATGATCGACGATCGTATCGGCCAGCCCGCCCACGCGCGAGGCCACCGGGATCGTGCCGTAGCGCATCGCGTAGAGCTGGGTGAGCCCGCAGGGCTCGAAGCGGCTCGCGTGCAGCAGGATGTCGGCGCCGGCATGCAGCCGGTGCGCACGCGGCTCGTCGTAGCCGATATGCACGCCGAGCCGCCCCGGCCAACGCGCCGCGAGCTGGCGCAGCGCGTATTCGATGCTGGCCTCGCCCTGCCCCAGCACGGCGAACTGCGCGCGCGGCCAGCGCTCCAGCGCGGCCGGAATCGCCTCGCACAGCCGGTCGGCCAGCTTCTGCGTGGTCAGGCGGCTGCCGATCGCCACCAGCGGCGCGAACGGATCGGTCGGCAGTCCGTAGCTCTGCTGCAGCGCACGCTTGCAGGCATGCTTGCCGACCAGGTCGTCGACGCCGTAGCCCTGTGCGATCAGGCTGTCGTGGCGCGGGTCCCAGAGCGTGTCGTCGATGCCGTTGACGATTCCCGAGAGCTTGTCGCGATGCGCTTCCAGCACGCCTTCCATGCGATTGCCGAAGCGCGGCGTGAGGATCTCGCGCGCATAACGCTCGCTGACGGCCGACAGGCGGTCGGCATAGACGATCGCCGCCTTCATGCAGCTCAGCGCGCCGTAGAACTCGATGCTGTGCGGCTCGTGCGGCGCGGCGGCCAGCAGCTCGGACGGGATCCCCGCGTAGGGCGCGAGGCCCGGCGGATAGTTGCCCTGGAAGGCCAGGTTGTGGATCGTGAACACGCTGCGCGCCGGCGCGCCCGCCAGCTTCATCAGGAGCGGCGTGAGGCCGGTGTGCCAGTCGTGCGCGTGGACGATGTGCGGGCGCTTCACGCCGCGCACGCCCGAGGCGATCCGCGCGGCGGCCGCCGACAGCGAGGCGAAGCGCACGAAGTTGTCGAGGTAGTCGCGGCCGCCCTCGTCCTGGTAGAGGCCGCTGCCGCGATGGCCATACAGATGATTCATTTCCAGCAGCAGCACCGGCACGCCGGTGTCGGGCATCGCGGCGCGCCACAATCGCGCGTCGCCGCCGGGCAAATCGCGCAGGTAGCAGAGCGGCGTGGGCGCGAGCGCCTGCTCGAAGGCGCTTTCGTAGCCGGGCAGCAGGATCGACACGTCGATTCCGCGTTGACGCAGCGCACTCGCGCAGGCGCTGACCATATCGCCGAGACCGCCGCTCTTGGCGAGCGGCGCCGCTTCGGCGGCGACCATCAGGACATTTGGCGCCAAGGTAACTCCCAGTTCGGACAGGTGATGGACGGGCTTGGGTTGGCATGTCGTGGCATGCCGCCCCCTGGCTTTAGCAAGCTCCAAGCCAGGTCTGTCGAATGGAAGAAAAAAACGCGCGGGGCCGCGTCGCGTCATGCGGCGATGCGGCATGGATTCGCCGGCGCTCGGTAGCCGGCTTGCCTGGCCCTTGTAGTTTTGACATCGCCGCGACAACGACTTGTACTTTTGGCCGCCAGGCTTGCGCGGCGCGGCATACCGGCGGGAATCCGGATACTCGCGCGCGGCTTTCCGGCGCTCGCCCGGCCCGCCGCCAGGCAAGCCGGCGCTACCAGCGCAGCACGCGCCGCCCGAGCAGCCCGCCCGCCAGCGCCGGCACCGCCATCCCCACCAGGTACCAGAGCGCCCAGAACGGCACGGCCGTCTCGGGGCAGCGCAGGCAATACACCAGGGTGCCGATCGCGCCGGCCAGCAGCCCGGCCACGCGGCCGGCCGCGACGGGCCGGGTGGC
>NZ_VWWC01000140.1:0-18703 GCF_011753175.1 Burkholderia sp. Cy-637
GCCGCGTGCCGCGATGCGGCGGGCCGCCTGCGCGAACGCCGCCCGGGTCGCGGGCGGCGCCTCGGCGCGGGAGCGGGCCAGGGCAGGCCCTCTATGGTAGATCAGGTCGATCATGGATCGGCGCGTCCGGCGGACTCAATCCTGGGTGATGCCTTGCCGGGCCGGCTGCTGCGTCGAATACGCGTTGCGCCGGCGGAACCAGGCCGCGAGCCGGTTGGACAGGGCGTCGAGGTAGAGATAGATGACGGGCGTGGTGAACAGGGTGAGCGCCTGGCTGACGATCAGGCCGCCCACCATCGCGTAGCCGAGCGGGCGGCGCAGCTCCGAGCCGATGCCGTCGGCGATGATCAGCGGCAGCGCGCCGAACAGGGCGGTCATGGTGGTCATCATGATGGGACGGAAGCGCAGCAGGCTGGCGTTGCGGATCGCCTCGTACGAGCTCATGCCCTGTTCGCGCGTCGCCACGATGGCGAAGTCCACCATCATGATGCCGTTCTTCTTCACGATGCCGATCAGCAGGATCACGCCGATCAGGGCGATCAGGTTGAAGTCGTACTTGAACAGCCAGAGCGTGGCGATCGCGCCGACGCCGGCCGACGGAAGCGTGGAGAGGATGGTCCACGGATGCACGAAGCTGCCGTACAGCGCGCCGAGCACCAGGTAGGCGACGATCAGCGCCGCCACGATCAGCATCGGCATGGTCGAGAGCGTGCTCTGGAACGCCTGCGCCGTACCCTGGAACGCGCTGATGATGGCGGGCGGCAGGTTCATCGCCGCCAGGGCCGTGTCGATGGCGGCGGTCGCCTCGCCCAGCGAGACCCCCGGCGCGAGGTTGAAGCTGATCGTCACCGACGGGAAGTGCGCCTGGTGGTTGATCGACAGCGGCTGGGTGGTGTCGGTGGTCCAGCGCGCCACCGCCGACAGCGGCACCTGTTCGCCCGAGGGCGACTTCAGGTACATCTTGTCGAGCGTGGAGGGGTCGCGCTGCAGCGAGGGCAGCGCCTCCATCACCACCTTGTAGGTCGAGAGCTGGGTGAAGTACTGGCCGATCTGACGCGAGCCGAACGCGTCGTAGAGGGTGCCGTCGATGGCCTGCGGCGTCAGTCCGTATCGCGCGGCCTGGTCGCGGTCGATGCGGATGCTCAGCGCGGAGCCGTTGACCTGCTGGTCGCTCGCCACGTCGCGCAGCTGCGGCAGGTCCGAGAGGCGCGCCAGCACCCGCGGCGACCATCCCGTGAGCAGCCCCACATCGGCGCTCTGCAGCGTGAGCTGGTATTGCGTGCGCGCGAGCCGCGCGCCGATGATCAGGTCCTGGGCGGCCTGCAGGTACATGCGCACGCCCGCCACCTTGGCGAATTGCGGGCGCAGCCGGCGGATCACCTCGTCGGCGCTGGCGTCGCGCTGGCCGCGCGGCTTGAGCGTGATGTACCAGCGGCCATTGTTGACGGTGGTGCCCGCGTAGGCGCTGCCGCCGACGGCCATCTGGCAGTGTTCGACCGCCGGATCGGCGCGGATGATGGCGGCCAGCGCCGCCGAGTGGCGCGCCATGTCCTCGACGGAGATGGTCTGCGAGGCCTCGGACACGCCGGTGATCACGCCGGTGTCCTGCTGCGGGAAGAAGCCCTTCGGGATGCCCGCGTAGAGCAGCACCGACGCGGCCACCGAGGCGAAGAACAGGCACAGGGTGAGGAAGCGGTGCGTCAGCGCCACGTCGAGCGCGCGCTCGTAGCCGCGCGCGAGGCGCTCGAAGGCGCGCTCGAAGCGGCTGGGCCGCCGGGCCCGTTCGGCATCGCTGGCGCCCCCGCGCAGCATGTAGGCAGCCATCATCGGCGTGAGCGTGAGCGAGACGAAGGCCGACACCAGGATGGTCATCGACAGCGTCACCGCGAATTCGCGGAACATCCGTCCGATGATGCCGCCCATCAGCAGCAGCGGCAGCAGCACGGCCACCAGCGAGATGCTGATCGAGGCGATCGTGAAGCTGGTCTCGTCGAGCCCCTTGAGCGCGGCGCGCATCGGCGGCTCGCCGTGCTCCACGTGGCGCGCGATGTTCTCCACCATCACGATCGCGTCGTCCACCACGAAGCCCACCGCGATCGTCATCGCCATCAGCGAGATGTTGTCGAGGCTGTAGCCGCAGGCCCACATCAGCGCGCAGGCGCCGAGCAGCGACACCGGCACGGTGATGGCGGGAATCATGGTGGTGCGCGCGCTGCCGAGGAAGGCGTAGATCACCACCACCACCAGCACCACGTTGAGCAGCAGGGTCAGCTCGATGTCGAGCAGCGAGGCGCGGATGGTCTGGGTGCGATCGGCCAGGATGCGCACCTTCAGCGACGGCGGCAGCGACGCGGTCAGCTCCGGCAGGCGCGCGCGGATCTGGTCGACCGTGGCCACGGTGTTCGCGCCGGGCTTCTTGTAGATGCCGACCGAGACCGCGCGCTTGCCGTCGATCCAGGCCGCCAGCGTGTTGTCCTCGGGGCCGAGCACGGCGCGCCCGATGTCGCGCACGCGGATCGGCGCGCCGTCGCGATAGGCGACGATCGCCTCGTTCCACTGCGCGGGCTGGGTGAGCTGGCCGTCGGTATAGATCGTGTAGGAGCGCGTGGCGCCGTTGAAGATGCCTTTCGGATTGACGCCCGAGAGCGCCGCCAGGGCGTGGCGCACCTCCTCCGAGGACAGGCCGCGCGCGGCCAGCTTGACCGGATCGAACTGGATCCGGATCGACGGCTTCTGCTGGCCGCCGATCGACACGGCGCCCACGCCGTCGATCTGGCTCAGGCTCTTGGTGAGGCGCGTTTCCACGTAATCGTCGATGGTGGTCAGCGGCAGGGTGTCCGAGGTCGCGCTGAGCAGCAGGATCGGCGCGTCGGCCGGATTGACCTTCTGGAAGGTGGGCGGCGAGGGCAGGTTGGCGGGCAGTTGCGCCGCGGCCGCGTCGATCGCGGCCTGCACGTCGTTGGCCGCGGCGTCGATGCTGCGGTCCAGCGCGAACTGCAGCACGATCGAGGTCGAGCTGAGCGTGCTCTGCGAGGTCATCTGCACCACCGACGGAATCTTCGAGAACTGCGTCTCGAGCGGCTGCGCGAGCGTCGAGGCGACCGATTCCGGATCGGCGCCGGGCAGCACGGCCGACACCTGGATGGTCGGGAATTCGACCTGCGGCAGCGGCGCGACCGGCAGGTGCTGGTACGCGGCCAGGCCGGCGAACAGGATGCCGGCGGTCAGCAGGCAGGTGGCGACGGGGTAGCGGATGAACACCGCGAACAGGTTGGTACGCATCTCAGTCGGCACCCAGCGTGAGGCTGCCCGAGCCCGCATCGAGCGCATGGGGAACGTCGGCGGTGGTATCCGCGCGCAGCGGCGCGGCGGGCGGGGGCAGCAGTGTCGCCGCGACCCGCGCGCCGTCCTGCAGCCGGTACTGGCCCTGCACGACCACCCGCTCGCCCGACTTCAGCCCGCTGGCGATCACGGCATGGCCGAGCACGCGCGGCCCGAGCCGGACCGGGCGCGGCGCGACCGTGTCGCCGGCGCCGATCACGTAGACGAAATGACCGTTCGGCCCTGTCTGGATCGCGTCGTCCGGCACCGCGAGCACGTCGCGCTGGGTGTCCACCACGGTGCGGATCATGACCGACTGCCCCGGCCAGAGCGCGCCGTCGGCATTGGCGAAGCTGCCTTTCAGGCGAATCACGCCGCTGTTGACGTCGACGCGGTTGCCGATCGTCTCCAGGTGGCCGCGCGACAGCACGCGGGTGCCGTCGGTGTTCAGCGCCACCACCTCCACCTTGCCGCCGCGCATGGCGGCCTGGATGTCGGGCAGCGCGTTCTGCGACTGCGCGTACATCACCGTGATGGGCGCGGTGGTGACCAGCGTGAGGATCGGCGTGTCGTTGGCGCGCACGATGTTGCCCTGGTCGGCGAGCCGGAAACCGACGCGTCCCGAGATCGGCGCGCGTACCGTCGTGTAATCCACCGAGACGCGCGCGTTGGCCACCGCCGCGCGATCGCCGCGAACCTGCGCGACCAGCTCGTCCACGCGCGCGCGCTGTGCCTCGAGCGCCTGCGTGGAGGTCGCGTTGACCTCGGCGAGCCGCTCGTGGCGCGTCAGCTCGAGGCGCGCGTTGGCGAGCGTGGCCTGGTCCTGCGCGAGGCGCGCCGCGGCCTGGTCGGCCTGGGCCTGGAATGCGCGGCGGTCGATGTCCACCAGGGCGTCGCCCTCGCGCACCTGCTGCCCTTCCTTGAAATGGATCCCGGTGATCTGGCCGTCGACCTGGCTGCGCACCGTGACGTCGTAGAGCGGCGTCACCGTGCCGACCCCGGTCAGGTAGACCGGCACGTCCATCGCGCCGACCGTGGCCGCGGTCACGGGCACGGCGGGGGCGGCCTTGGCTGCCTGCGCATGCGCCGTGTCGGGCGAGCGGGCCAGCCATGCGAGCAGGCCGACCGCGATCAGCGATGTCGTTGTGAGGGCAAGCAGATGGCGGCGTGTGGCAAAAGACATGGGCGTGCGGTTGCTGAGGTCGACGGGAAAAGGATGCGCCGCGGCGCCTGGCGGCGTCGCGGCGAGGAAGGCGAGGGGGCGCACGACGCGCTCGGCGCGAGCCGGCGTGTCGTGGCGCGGGCGATCATTGGCTCCAGCGCTCGGTGCTCGCGAAGAAATCGTCGATGCTGTGCTGTCCGCCCTCGGCCAGCGCGCGCTCGTGGATGAACATCGAGACGGCCAGGTCCAGCACGCCCAGGCCGAACGGCGAGAAGATCACCGGCTTGCCGGGGTCGAGGCGCAGCGTGCCGAGGATATGCTGGCCGATCGTGCCCGAGACGAAATCGCGATGGCCGTAGCGCTGCTGCGCGAGATGGGGCGAGGTGTTGGCCTTCATGCAGTGCTCGACGTCGTCGAACACGTTGTTCGCGGCGAGCAGCGTGTCGGGTTCGAGATCTCGCAGCGACACGTTGAGTACCCGCTGCGATGCCGTGAAGCGATAGTCCGCCGGCACCCACGGCGCGCCCGCGGTGGTCGCCAGCACCACCAGCTCGGCGCCGAGCGCCTGCGCGGCGCTGCAGGTGCGCACCGGATAGACGTCGCGCGAGGAAAGGTTGCGGGCGAAGGCCTCGGCATGCTCGGGCGATTGGTCGTGGATGCCAACCTCGTCGAAATGCCAGCCGGCCGCCTTGAAGTATTCGAGGATGGTGCTCGCGATCACGCCGCCGCCGATCACGCCCAGGCTCGCCGCGCGTCGTTGCGCGGGGCCGAGCCGGGTCGCGGCGAGCACCGCCGACGCGGCGGTGCGCGCCGCGCTGATTTGCGAGGCCTCGAGGCAGGCGAACGGGTAGCCGGTCTCGTAGTCGTTGAGCACCACCACGGCCGAGGCGCGTTGCAGGTTCGCCTCGATGTTGCGTGGATAGCTGGCGATCCATTTGATGCCCGACACGAAGCGGGCGCGATCGACGTCCCGGATCGCCGCGGGCAAGGCGATGATGCGGGCTTCGGGCTTGTCGTCGAAGCGCAGGAAATAGCTGTCCGGGTTATTCGTGCCGCCGAGCTCGTGCAGCCGGTAGCCATGTTCGACGATGTCGATGATGTCGCGTTTCGAGGTGGCGAGCAGCTCGGCGATGTAGCTGCCGCCGATCACGCTGAACGCGCGCGGCCGATTAGACATTTTCCAGATTCTCCATGACGTGGATTCGGCCCGGCGCGTCGCGCCATGCCTGGCCGTAGGTGTCGTCGCACCAGTTGTCGTTGTAGACCGTGTCGACGTACAGGCCGCCGAGGTCGGGCGCGATCGCCACGATGGTCGCGTCCGGGCCGAGTTCGCCGGCCAGCCGCCGAACGCCGGCGAGCACGGTGCCGGTGGACGCGCCGAACAGGCCGCCGTAGCGGCGGGCCAGGTCGCGGCAGGCGCAGACCGTTTCCGGCTCGGGGATCTGCAGCAGGCGGTCGATCCGGCTGCCGTCGAAGAAATGGGGCATCACGCTGGAGCCGAGCCCTGGCAGATGGCGCCGCCCACCCGGCGTGCCGAAGGTGATCGAGCCGACCGAGTCGACCGCGATGATCTCGGTGCCCGGCGAGTGGCGCCGGAAATACTCGACGCAGCCCATCAGCGTGCCGGTGGTACCCGCGCCGATGAACAGGTGATCGACACGGCCGAATTCCTCGTGGATCGCCCGCGCCGTCATGTCGGCGTGGATCGCGGGATTGGCCGCGTTCTGGTACTGGTTGAGCCAGGTCAGGTCGGGATCGCGTTCGAGCGCGTCGCGGATGTAGGCGAGGCGATTGCCGAGGAAGCCGCCCTGCTCGTCGCGACGGTCGATCACCACCACCTCGGTGCCGAATGCGCGCATCACGCCGATTGCCTGCTGACTGGTATTGGCATCGACCACGCAGGTGAACCGGTAGCCGCGCGCCGCCGCGATCATGCTCAGCGACAAGCCGAGATTGCCTGAACTCGATTCGATCATTTTTCGTTTCGTGAACAGTCGGCCATTCTGTTCCGCATCTCTTATCAATGCCAGCGCGGTCTTGATCTTGATCGAGCCGCCGGGATTGAAGCCTTCCAGTTTCAGATAAACCTGCCGGCCCGCCGCGAATTCATCGAGTCGCAGAAATATCCGGTCGTTGATTATCTGTTCGATCGAGCCGAATTTCATGTGGCACCTGAGTAAATCAATCGAAAATGATCGGGCCGGCGCCGGATTTTAAAACCGGGCGGACGGGCGAATTGAATTCAATCTCGCGTTCGGAAAATCGAATGCAGCCGGGGATGAAAACAGGGCAGTCAGGAATATCTGAGTTTTTCGAGGGGAAAATGACAGGAAATCCTTGCCGAGCCGGGAATGATGTGGCGAGTCGATTTTGCCGGATACAGGCGTCCCTCGAGTCCGCGGGCGATCACCTCATGCGGCGTGACGCATTGGTCCTCGCGGCGCGATTCCACGCTCACCTCGGCATAGGACAGCAGTACGCACGGCACCCGGGCAAATCCGTTCGCCAGCGCGAAGGCGCGGCGATGATGGCCGTCCATCACCACCAGCGACGCCTGCTCGACGAGGATCGGCTCCTGCCAGACGCCGAGCGCGAACAGGCGCTCGCTGACTTCCTGGAAGCGCGAGGCGAGGATCTCTTCGGTGGGACGCAGGATATCGGGCGGAAGCAGCACCACACTGGGATTGGCCGCATCTGCACGTCGATGAATCTCGGCATTCATGTCGCGCCTTTCTACTGTTCGCCGGGGCTGCCGCGTGCCGCGCATGCGGCAGCCCCGGCGCTCCGGGTTGTTGGTCGGTCCGCCCGGCGGGTGCTCTCTCACCCGCCGGGCGGCGATGGCTTCGACGATCCGCGCGCAGGTGTTGCACACACCTCCCCCGGACCCGGGACGAGGCGTTCCGGCCCACTTCGCGGAATGCCGATGCCGTCTGCTGTCACGTCGAGTTGACGAATTCAACAGCACCTTTTCGATTTTGTCAACGAAACGGCAATGAATCGCCGGGGAAAATTTTCTTGTTAAATTTTCACGAAGGCGGTTGCGCGATGCGGATATTTCGAATATCACGCGCACGTCTGTTCTTGTCATTTTGTTATTCGCTCGGCGAGGCCCGATTCAGCAGTGAGGGGATGGTGCGACGCAACGATTCCCGCTTTATGAGCAGGATGAATAAGGACTTGTGTATCTGGAATAAGTGATGTATAAAATTCCTGCTTAAAAAACGATTCAAGCGAAACGATTCAAAAGATTCGATACGCTTGCGTTTGAAAAAAGACGAAAGCCATTCCGAGGGCCCGCGTATCCGCGATACGCGTACCGTGACAAATCAAACCAAAGACGAACGTGCTATGAGAGAGCATAGACGTGGCATTCCCTTGACTCGCGCATGCCATGAATTCCTGTGTGCCGCGGATCTGCCGATCGCCGCGACCAACGGCATGCGGCGCGCGATCGGGGTCGTGCATCAGGTGCTCGACGCGAGCGGTTCGGGCGCGGCGGGGCTGCAGGCGCTGCATTGCGGTGCCGCCCGGGTGACGGTGTTGTGCGATCCCGATGCGCCCATCGCGCGTGTCGGCTCGCAGCAGGGCGATGTCGCGGATCGGCTCGCATTCGCCGACGAGGCGACCCTGGCCGCGCAGGGCGCGCGCTTCGACCTCGTGCTCGGCCCCGTGAAGATCGGCGCGAACGGCGTGGACCTGCATTACGGCCGGCGGCTCGAAAGTCTGCTCGAGCGTTTCGGCACGTCGCGGGCCTCGGTCCTGCCGAACACCGTGCGCTACAGCGCGCAACTGGTGGAATGGCGAGATGCGGCCCGGCTCGATGCCGATGTCGCGGCGCGCGCCCGGGAGCTGGGGGAGCGCTACGCGGTCGATTTCGGTCCCGCGCTCGAGCGCATGGCCGCGGCGGCGCCCGCTCGCGAGCGGGTGAGCGCCGAGTGCCTGCGTCCCTTGCATGCGAGCGTGGCGTTCCTGAACTGCCAACCGCAATCGCGGGGCCCGCGGCCCGACTCGGCTGCCGTGCCGCCCCAGGCGCCGGCATCGCTGACGTTGCGCGCGGAGCAGCCTGGCCGCGCCGACGCGGTGGTATGGACCCAGGAACTGATTCACGACGGCATCGTGATCGGGCGCGCCCGTGCGCTCGGCTGGTTGCCGCGGCGCATGGAACTCGCGCCGGGCGAGGCGCTCGAGGTGGCGCTCGACGATATCGGCGCGGCGATGCCGCTGGACGACGGCGGGGCCGCCGCGTGGTTCGCCGCGCCGCTCCAGGGCGATGCGCAGGAGGCGGTGGTGCCGCTGGTGTTCTGGCTGACCGGCATTTCCGGGGCGGGCAAGACCACCATCGCGACGCGCTTCGAGCAGCAGGCGCGCGCGCGGCGCTGGCCGGCCACGGTGCTCGACGGCGACGCGCTACGCGGCGGCCTCAACGCCGATCTCGGCTTCAGCGACGCCGATCGCGCCGAGAACGTCCGGCGCATCGCCGAGGTCGCGGCGCTGATGGCGGACACCGGTTGCGTGGTGATCGTGTCCTGCATTTCCCCGAAGCAGGCATTTCGCGACGCCGCGCGCGCCATCATCGGCGAGGAGCGTTTCGTCGAGGTGTTCGTCGACGCCCCGCCATCGGTGGCCGAGGCGCGCGATCCCAAGGGACTGTACCGGCGCGCGCGCGCCGGGCTGATCGCCTCGTTCACCGCGATCGATTCCGGCTACGAGATACCCCGCGCGCCGCGCATCCACATCGACACCACCGCGATGGACGTGGAGTCCGCGGCGCGCTGCCTGAGCCGTCACTACGAAGGGCTGTTCCAGCCTGCATCACGAACCGGCGATACCGAAGTGGCCGCCGCCTGAGCGCGAGTCGGCCCGCTTGCGCATTCCTTACCGAGAGCCATATGACCCAGCACGACCCGGCCGGCAGGCATGATCCGAACCCGGCCTCGGGGGACCCATTCGCCCGCCGCTTCTCGAGCGCTTCGGCAGGGGCGATCGCATCGGCCGATTCGCTGACGGCGCGCTTCGCCGAGATGGCCGCGCGGCAAGCCGATGCGCCCGCCGTCGAGCACGACGGGCGGCGCTGGACCTATGCCGAACTCGCGGCGCGCGCCTCGCGCATCGCGGCCGCCCTGCTGGCCGCCGGCGGTGCCGACGAGGAGCCGGTTGCCCTGCTCTACGGGCATGGCGCACCGATGATCGCGGCGTTGTACGGCGTGCTCGGCGCCGGCAAGTTCTACGTGCCGCTGATCGCCGATCACCCGCTTGCCCACCTGCAGGCCGTGGTCCGGGAATGCCGCTGCCGGATCGTGCTCGCGGCTCCCGAGCACGCGGCGCTGGCGGCGTCGCTCGGACTGGCCGTGTGCGTGATCGACGACGCGTCGCTGCCCGAAGCCGGAACGCCGCTGCAGGCGCGGCGGCCCGAGGCGATCAGCTACCTGTTGTTCACCTCGGGCACCACGGGCGTGCCCAAGGGCGTGATGCAATGCGACCGCAACGTGCTGCACCACGCGGCCTGCTATGCGTCGTCGCTCGGGCTCGAGCGTGACGATCGCATGACGCTGCTGCCGTATTACGGCTTCGATGCTTCCGTGATGGACATTCACGCGACCCTGCTCAGCGGCGCGTGCCTGCATATATGGGACGTGCGGCGGCGCGGCGTGGACGGCATCGGCGAGTGGCTGCTGCGCGAGCGCATCACGATCTGGCATTCGACGCCGAGCGTGCTGCGAGCCGCGTTTCCCGGCTTCGCCCGGCCGGCCGCGTTGCGCTGGGTGGTGCTGGGCGGGGAGGCCGCGGTCGGCGGCGACGTCGCGCTGGTGGCGCGTCATGGCGGGCCGCGGTGCGGCCTGATCAACGGCCTCGGCCCGACCGAATGCACCACGGCGCTGCAATACGTGGCCAATCTCGAGACCGACGCGAATGCGGTGCGCCTGCCGGTCGGCCGGCCCGTGCCGGGCGTCCAGGCCACGCTGCTCGATGCGCAGGGACAGCCGGGCGCGAGCGAGGGCGAGCTGGCGATCACCAGCGCCTTCGTCGCGCTCGGCTACTGGAACCGCCCCGAGCTGAGCGCCGAACGCTTCGGCGAGGCGCCGGAGGGCGGCGGTGCGCGCCGCTATCGCACCGGTGACGTATTGCGTCGCGACGCGAACGGCTGCTACGAGCATCTCGCCCGCCTCGACGACCAGGTCAAGATTCGCGGGATGCGCGTCGAGCTCGGCGAGGTACGAGCCGCGCTGGCCGCGCATCCGCAGGTCCGGCAGGCGGTGGTCTTGCCGCGCACCGACACGCCCGCCGGCCCGGTATCGATCGTGGCCTACGTGGTCACGGCCGGCCCCGCCGACGCAGCCGCGCTGCGTGCGCACGTGGCCGCGCGCCTGCCGGACTACATGGTGCCGGCGGTGATCGTGCCGCTCGCCGAGATGCCGCTGCTGCCGAACGGCAAGCTCGATCGCCAGGCCCTGCCGGTGCCGCGCGCGCCCGAGCCCGGCGGCGCGCGCAAGGCGCCGCGCACGCCGCTGCATCGCGCGCTGGCCGGCTACTGGGCCGAGGTATTGCGGCGCGAGACGGTGGGCATCGACGAGAACTTCTTCGAGCTCGGCGGCGACTCGCTGCTCGGCACCCAACTGCTGGGGCGCGTGCGGCGCGAGCTGGAGATCGATGCGCAACTGGCGGACCTGTTCCGCCATCCAACGGTCGAGGCGCTGGCCACGCATCTGCTGGAGTCGCAATGAGCGACCTGCTCGAATCGCGCGACGAGTCCGATCCCGGGCTCGCTGCAGTGGCCGGCACGACCGCGCAGCCTGCACGGCGCTCGTGGTTCGCCACGCTGCGCGGTCCCTTCGCCTATCGCGCGTTCAGGACGATCTGGTGCGCGAGCCTGGTCGGCAACATCGGCGGATCGATCCAGACCGTCGCGGCGGCCTGGCTGATGACCTCGATGGCGCCGTCGCCGGCGATGGTTTCGCTGGTGCAGACCGCCTCGACCCTGCCGATCGCCTTGTTCGCCTTGATGTCGGGCGTGGCGGCCGATGCCTGGGACCGACGCCGCGTGATGCTGGTATCGCAATCGGTGATGCTGGGCGCGGCGCTGTGCCTGGCGCTGCTGGCGGCCTGGGGCGTGATGACGCCGGCCTGGGTACTGTTGTTCACCTTCCTCGGCGGCTGCGCGGGCGCGATGTTCCAGCCGGCCTGGCAGTCGGCCGTCACCGAGCAGGTGCCGGCGCGCGAGCTGTCGGCGGCCATCGCGCTGGACAGCTTCTCGCTCAATATCGCGCGCACGGCCGGCCCCTCGCTCGGCGGGTTCGTGGTGGCGACGCTGTCGCCGCAGGCCGCGTTCGGCATCAGCGTGCTGGCTTGCGCCTGGCTGGTGGCCGTGCTGGCCCGCGCGGTGCGTGGCGGCAGCGCTGCGCGCGAGCGTCGTCGCGAACCGCTGGCGGCGATGCTGGGGCAGGGCATGCGCTATTGCTTCGGCAACGCGGGCCTGCGCGCCGCGTTGCTGCGCAGCACCGCGTTCGGTTTCCTCGGCAGCCCGGTCTGGGCGCTGTTGCCTTTGTTCGCGCGGCAGCGCTTCGGCGGCGACGCGACCACCTACGGCATCCTGCTCGCCTCCTTCGGTGCCGGCGCGGCGGCCGGCGCGCTCGGCGGTGCCGCGCTGCGCATGCGGCTGGGTCGCGAAAACCTGCTCGCGCTCTGTACGTTGAGCTTCGCCGCGGGCATGGCGATCGCCGCGTGGAGCCCCACGCGGTTGGCGGCCCTGGCCGGCCTCGCGATGGCGGGCGGCAGCTGGGTGGCGGTGGTATCGACCTACAACCTGACGATCCAGACCGCCTCGCCGGCCTGGGTGGCGGGGCGTTCGCTGTCGCTGTTCCATTCCTGCATCGTCGGCGGGCTGGCGATCGGCAGTTATCTCTGGGGGCTGGTGGCGACGGCCACGTCGATCCGGCTGGTCTTTATTGTCTCCGCGCTGTTGATGGCGCTGGCCGCCACGCTGGCGAAATGGCTGGTGCTGCCGGCGCAGGACGCGCCGGCCATACCCGGGGGAAGTGCGTCATGACGAGGCATCGATCCGTGATCCATCGATCCATCACTCTTCGATCCGTGAGCCATCGCGCCACCGGTGTCGCGCGAGGCCCGCGCCTCGTGCGGCTGGCGCGCGCGAGCGCGCTGTCGTGCGCCGCCGCGCTGGCCGTTGCGCTGGCCGGCTGCGCGGCCGGGCCCGACTATCAACGGCCGGCCGTGGCCGCGCCGCAAGCCTGGAAGATCGATCCGGCATACGCCAACTGGCACCCGGCCGAGCCGTCGCGCGCCTCGCTCGACGACGCCTGGTGGACCACGTTCGGCATCGGCGAGCTCGACGAGCTCGAGCGCCGCGTGCTCGAGCGCAACCAGACGCTGCGCGAGGCCGCCGCGCGCTACGACCAGGCCCGCGCGCAGTTGTCGGCGGTGGCCGCCGCGCGCCTGCCCGACGTCGGCGTCGGTCTTGCCGCGCAGCGTCGCCGCATTTCGGCCAATCGGCCGCTGACCGAATACGACTCGCCGAACTATTCCACGGTGCAGAACGATTTCGAGGCGGGCGCGTGGCTGTCGTGGGAGGTCGACCTGTTCGGGCGCGTGCGCCGTTCGGTCGAGGCGTCCGTGGCCGACACGGAACAGTCGGCCGACGACCTGGCCAATGCGCGGCTTGCCCTGACCGCGCAGCTCGCCTCGGCGTACTTCGCGCTGCGCGCGCTCGACGACGAGAGCGGGATCGTGGCCGATTCGATCGAGTGGCAGCAGAAGGCGCTCGATTTCGTCCAGCAGCAGTGGAAGTTCGGACAGGTGTCCGAGCTGAACGTGCTGCAGCAGCAAACCGAGCTCGACGCCACCCGCGTGCAGCTGCATCTGCTCGCGACCCAGCGCTCGCGCTACGAACATGTGATCGCCACCCTGGTGGGCGAGCCCGCGCCGCAGTTTTCGCTGGCGCCGAATCGCGAGGCCTATGCGCTGCCGGTGCTGCCCACCGGGATGCCGAGCGACCTGCTGCAGCGGCGCCCCGACGTGGCCGCCGCCGAGCGCGCGATGGCCGCCGCCAACGCGCGCGTGGGCGTGGCGAGCGCCGCCTATTTCCCGAGCCTCGTGCTGTCGCCGTCGATCGGCTGGCAGAGCGCGCAGTTCGCCACGCTCGCGACGGTGCCGAGCCTGGTGTGGTCGCTCGGCGGGTCGATCGGCGAGACCTTGTTCGACGGCGGCCGGCGCGCGGCGCGCAAGCGCTTCGCGAGCGCCGGTTACGACGCCGCGCAGGCACGTTATCGCGCCTCGGTGCTGACGGCCTTCCAGGAAGTGCAGGACGCCGTCACCGGCCTGGACGTTCTCAAGGCGGCGGCGCAGCAGTCGCGTCGTGCCGTCGACGACGCGCAGCGCCTGCTGACGCTCGCCAGCGCGCGTTATCGGAACGGCATGGTCACCTACCTGGACGTCATCGAGGCGCAGCGCGCGGCGCTGGCCGGCGAGCGCGAGGCGGCCCGCATCCGCGGCATGCAGGCCGATACCGTGGTGCGCCTCGCGAAGGCGCTCGGCGGCGGCTGGCAGGCGCCGCAGGCCCTGGCGACCCGCTAGTCGCCGCCGAGCCAGGCGGCACGAACGATCTTTTCCCCTGCTTGCGAATCGAGACGAGGAAGGCATGACGACAATTGCGATTATCGGCGCGGGTTTTTGCGGCGCGACGCTGGCGATGCACTGGCTGCGTTCGCCGCCGCTGCGGCCGCTGCGGCTGCTGCTGATCAACCGCTCGGGCGCGATGGCGCGGGGCGTGGCCTACGGCACGCGCACGCTCGACCACCTGCTCAACGTGCCCGCCGGGCGCATGAGCGCCGACGAAGCCGACGTCGACGATTTCCATCGTTACGCGCAGCAGCGCGATGCGCGCCATACGCGTGCGAGCTTCGTGCCGCGCCGCCTCTACGGCGACTATCTCGAGGCCCGCCTGACCGAGCGCATCGAGCGGGCCTGCGAGGGCGTGAGCTTTCGCAGCGTGGTCGGCAGCGCGGTGGCCATCGCGCCGCCGCGGGGTGAGCGGCCCGCCGCGATCACCATGGCCGACGGCGAGGTGATCCATGCCGATTGCGTGGTGATCAGCAACGGCAACCAGATGCGCGGCGAGCCGCCCGCGGGCAGCGTGCCGCGCGAGGTCCTGGAGAGCGGGCGCTACGTGAGCGACCCGTGGCGGCCCGGCGCATTGAACGGCATCGACGGCGCGGCGCCGGTGCTGCTGGTCGGCAGCGGGCTGACCATGGTCGACGTGGTGCTCGGCCTGCGCGCGCGTGGGCACACGGCGCCGATTCGCGTGGTGTCGCGCCACGGGCTGCTGCCGCAGGCGCATCGCGAGATGGATGCGCCGCCGCACTACGACGGACGGCTGGCGGCGGCCATGCTGGCGCGTCCCGAGGTTCGTCATTACTTGCGGATGATGCGGGAGGCGCTGGCCGAGGCGGCGATCGCCGGCCGCGACTGGCGCGACGTGATCGGTTCGATCCGCGAGGCCACGCCGCTGCTGTGGCGCCGCCTCGCCGATCGCGAGCGGCGCCGCTTCCTGCGCCACCTGCGGGCCTACTGGGACGTGCACCGTCATCGCTGCGCGCCCGGGCCCGCGGCCCTGCTGCATGCCGAATTCGAGCGCGGCGCGCTGGTGCTGACGGCCGGACGCGTGACCGGCTATGCCTGGCGGCCGGATAGCGTGGAGGTCGCCGTGCGCCGGCGCGGGGCGGATGTGCCGGAGCCGCTGCGTGTCGCGGCGGTGATCAACTGCACCGGGCCCGCACCCGACTTCGGCGACGCGGCGGATTCGCTGTTCGGCCGCCTGCACGCCGACGGGCTGCTCAGGCGCGACGCGATCGGCATGGGTTTCGCCGTCGCCGACAGCGGGGCCGTGCTGGATGCCCGCGGCACGGCTTCGGACTGGCTCTACTACGTCGGCCCCTTGCTGCAGGCGCGTGACTGGGAGGCCACGGCGGTGCCGGAGTTGCGGCGCCACGTGCGACGGCTCGCCGAAACCCTGGTGCTGCCGCAACGCGAGCGCGTGGCGGGCTGAGGCCGGACAACCGCGCGGCAAGGGCCGCATGGAATATCTGTCAAATAGGATTACTGATGGACAAGGCAGGGAACATCAACGCGATCGAAGCGATCGAGGCACTGCGCGGCCGGCTGGCGGCACATCTCGGCATGAGCGGCACGGAGCCTGACGAGGACCTCTTCGAACGCACCGTGCAGACGCTCGAGCCGGCGTTGCTGGTGAGCATCGTGCGCGAATGCGTGGCGCCCGACGCGAAGCGGATCGACGTGCTCGGCTGCGGATCGCTGCACGAGCTGTCGAGGCTCGGCGAGCGCGCCGCGGCATCGACGCAACGTCCGCACGACAAGGCAGGCGAGGCGATGCACGACGACGCGCATCGCGCCACGCAGGATTCGGCCTGCGCGGCCGCGATGCAGGGCGACGCGCCGGCCTCGGCGCCGGAACGCGACATGTGGCTGGCCGAGCAGGTCCAGGATGGCGCGGCCTACCACCTGTCGTTTGCATTGCGCTTCGACGCGGCGCGCGACGGGCGTCTCGATTCCGAGCGGATGCGCCGCGTGATCGCGTCGATCGCGGCGCGCCACCCGATGCTGCGGGCGACCTTCCACGGCGAGGGGGCGGCGCTGCGCCGGCGCGTGCGGGAGGCGATCGAGCTCGACTGGTCCGAGGCGGAGGTGACGCCGGCCGACGAGGCCACGCTGCGCGCCGCGCTCGGCGCATTCGCGCGGCCGCGCTTCGCGCTCGATGCCGGGCCGCTGTTCCGCGTGCGCCTGCACCGGCTCGGCGAGGCGGGCGACGTGCTGCAGTTCGTGGCGCACCACATCGTATTCGATGCGCGTTCGCGCGTGATCGTCGCGCGGGAGATCGTGGATGCTTATCGTGCGAACGGCGGCGGCATTGACGCTGCCACGGACGCAGGCGTTGCCGATGCGCCGCCGCCGCCGACCGGCCCGGCCAGCGAGGCGCTGCGCGACTACTGGCGCACCCGGCTCGCCGAGGTGCCGCATCTGCTCGAGCTGCCGACCGATTTCCCGCGTCCTGCCGTGCGCGACGGCGTCGGCGCGCTTGCCGCGCGGCGCCTGCCCGCCGCGCTGGCCGAACGGCTCGCCGCGCTCGGGGCCGCGCACGGTGCCTCGCTGTTCATGGTGTTGCTGGCCGGCTGGCAGATCCTGTTGCGCCGCTACAGCCGGCAGGCCGCGTTCGTGCTCGGCACGCCGATGTCGCTGCGCGAGACGGGGCGCGACGACGCGAAGGTCGGCTACTTCGCCAACCCCGTCGTGCTGCGCGCGAGCATCGACGACGAGGAGCCTTTCAGCGCCTTGCTCGCCAGGGTGGCGAGCGACACGCTGGATGCCTACGAGCGGCGCGCCCTGCCGATCGGCGAGGTGATCGAATTGGCCGGCGCCGCGCGCGGTACCGCCCATACGCCGCTGTTCCAGGTGATGTTCGAATTCCACAACGAACGGCACGACGCCAGCCACGATGGCGGGCAGGGCGAGCTGCCGCCGGCGGTGCCCCACGACACCGGCGCGGCCAAGTACGACCTGAGCCTGGAGATCGCGCATCACGCCGACGGCCTGGCCTGCATGGCCGAATACGCCACGGCGCTGTTCGCGCCGGCCTCGATCGCGGGGATGCTCGAACAATACGAGGTGCTGCTCGGCGAGATCGCGGCGGCGCCGCAGGCGAGCGTCGCGATGCTCGCCTGCACCCCGCCCGCCGACCTTGCCCGCATCGAGCGCTGGAACGCGACGGCATTCGAGTCGCACGGCAGCGTGCTGATCCACGAGCGCTTCCAGGCCCGCCGCCGCGCCGTGCCCGACGCGCCCGCGCTGCGCCTGGGCGACGCGATGCTGACCCACGCCGAACTGGGCCAGCGCGTCGACGCGCTGGCCGCCCGCCTGCTTGCCGTGACGGGCGGCGCGCCGCGCCATGTCGCGCTGTGCTTCGAGCGCTCGTTCGAGATGCTGGTGGCGATGCTGGCCACCCTCGAGGCGGGCTGCGCGTATCTGCCGATCGATCCTCGCCTGCCCGACGAGCGGGTCGACTTCATGCTGCGCGACAGCGACGCGGCGCTGCTGTTGACGGTCGAGCCGATCCGCCGCGCGCGCTTCGCCTCCCACGCGATCGAGACGCTGTGCCTCGATGCCGCCCAGCCGCCTGCGCAGTCCGGCACCTCGCGCGCGATGCCGGCCGTCGCGCCCGACGCCACCGCCTACCTGCTCTACACCTCGGGCTCCACCGGCCAGCCGAAGGGCGTGGCCGTCACGCACGCTAACGTGACCAACCTGCTCGACGCGGTGCAGGCCCGCTATCCGCTCGGGCAGGACGACTGCTACCTGCTGAAGACCAACTACGCGTTCGACGTCTCGGTGCCGGAGCTGTTCGGCTGGTTCGTCGGCGAGGCTTCGCTCGCGATCCTGCCGCCGGGCGAGGAGGGTTCACCCGACCTGATCATGGCGGCGATGTGCCGGTTCGGCGTCACGCACGTCAATTTCACGCCGTCGATGCTGCGCCTGTTCGTGCGGGAAGCTGCCGCGGACCCGGTTTTCCAGGCGCGGCACCGGCTGCGCCACGTGCTGGCCGCGGGCGAGGAACTGCCGGTCGCGCTGGCCAATGCCGCGCTCGAGGTGCTGCGGCCAGCGGCGATCGAGAACGTCTACGGTCCGACCGAGGCGACCGTGTTCACCACTGCCTACTCGCACGCGGCGCCCCTCGCGAGCACACGCGTGCCGATCGGGCGGCCGCTGGGCAACTATCGCGTGCATGTGCTCGATCGCGTGCAACGGCCGGTGCCGATCGGCATGCCTGGCGATTTCCACATCGCCGGCGCCGGGGTGGCGCGCGGCTACCTCAACCGCGACGCGCTCAACGCCGAGCGCTTCCTGCCGGATCCGTTCACTCCGGGCGGCAAGCTCTACCTGACGGGAGACCTCGCGCGCTGGACGCACGACGGCCAGATCGAGTTCCTGGGGCGCGTCGACCAGCAGGTCAAGATCCGCGGCTACCGCATCGAGCTCGACGAGATCGAGACGGCCCTGAACGCCCATCCGCTGGTCGCGGAGGCGGCCGTGGCGGTGCGCCGCGACGATGAAGGCCGCGCGCAACTGGTGGCGCACATCGCGCTCGCGCCGGGCGAGGGCGCGGCCGATCCGGCGGCCGCGCGCGAGGCGCTGGCGGCG
>NZ_VWWC01000141.1:0-18285 GCF_011753175.1 Burkholderia sp. Cy-637
CGCCTCGCCCGCGGCCAGCGCGCGGATCGTGCCGATCCGCGTGACCGGCACGCCGGCCGTCTCGGCGGCGGCCAGCACGGCCGAGTGCGCCGCGGCCGGCGCGGTGAAGCAGAGTTCGTAATCGTCGCCGCCGGCCAGCGTGCAGGTGCGCTGCAGCTCGGGCGCGAGCGTGGCGAGCGCCGCCGAGCGCGGCACCGCGTCGACGTCGATCTCGGCCGCCACCCGCGAACGATCGAGGATGTGGCGCAGGTCGCCGGCCAGCCCGTCGGAGAGATCCAGCGCGGCATGCGCCACGCCGGCCAGCGCCAGGCCGAGCGCGACGCGCGGCTCGGGCCATTCGAGGGCGCGGCGAAATGCCGCAGCCTCGGCTTCGCCGGCGGTCCATTCGCCGCGCGCCACGCCGAGCCCGGCGCGCGCGTCGCCGAGCGTGCCCGAAACCCAGACCTCGTCGCCCGCGCGCGCCGCGTCGCGGCGCAGCGCGCGATCGGGGCCGACGTCGCCGAACACGGTCACGCAGAGATTGAGCGGCCCGCTGGTGGTATCGCCGCCGACCAGCTCGCAGCCGTGGCGATCGGCGATCGTAAACAAACCGTCGGCGAACGCGTCGAGCCAGTCGGCATCGGCGCGCGGCAGCGCGAAGGCGAGCGTGAAGGCGCGCGGCTGGGCGCCCATCGCGGCGAGGTCCGAGAGATTGACGGCCAGGGTCTTGTGGCCGAGCGCGCGCGGCGGCACCTCGGGGAAGAAATGGCGGCCTTCCACCAGCATGTCCGTCGAAATCGCCAGCATCGTGCCCGGCTTGGGCGCCAGCAGGGCGCAATCGTCGCCGATGCCGAGCACGGCGCGCGCGCCGGAGCGCTGCGCGCGGCGCGCGAAATAGCGGTCGATCAGGGAGAATTCGGACAACGGGGAGGCGGCCACGGCGAACGGTTCCGGCGAGCAGATGGAGGGCGGATATTGTAAGGCGGCGGCTCGGCCTTACGCGCATTCCGGTTGCGGCAGTTGTCACCGGAATCGAAAAATCTGGCGGGGGATTGGCGCTACAATGTGGGCCGAACAGGTATTCTAATCCCGCCTCTCTCGACTCATGTCCACCAAGTCCTCCCCCAAAGCCGACCTGCGCGCCGCCGCCCTCGATTACCACGAATTCCCGACGCCGGGCAAAATCGCCGTCCAGCCGACCAAGCAGATGATCAACCAGCGCGATCTGGCGCTGGCCTATTCGCCGGGCGTGGCCTTCGCCTGCGAGGAGATCGTCGAGAACCCGCTGAACGCCGCGCGCTTCACCTCGCGCAGCAACCTGGTGGGCGTGGTCACCAACGGCACCGCCGTGCTCGGCCTGGGCAACATCGGCCCGCTCGCCTCGAAGCCGGTGATGGAAGGCAAGGCCGCGCTGTTCAAGAAGTTCGCCGGCATCGACGTGTTCGACATCGAACTGAACGAATCGGACCCGCACAAGCTGGTCGACGTGATCACCGCGCTGGAGCCGACCTTCGGGGGCATCAACCTCGAGGACATCAAGGCGCCGGACTGCTTCATCGTCGAGCGCGAGTGCCGCAAGCGCATGAAGATCCCGGTGTTCCACGACGACCAGCACGGCACCGCGATCGTGGTGGCGGCGGCCGTCACCAACGGCCTGAAGGTGGTCGGCAAGGACATCAAGCAGGTCAAGCTGGTCGCCTCGGGCGCCGGCGCGGCCGCGCTGGCCTGCCTGGACCTGCTGGTCGACATCGGCCTGCCGCTCGAGAACATCTACGTGACCGATCTGGCGGGCGTGGTCTACAAGGGCCGCGCCGAGCTGATGGACCCGGACAAGGAGCGTTTCGCGCGCGAGACCGATGCGCGCACGCTGGCCGAGGTGATCGACGGCGCGGACATCTTCCTGGGCCTGTCGGCCGCCGGCGTGCTCAAGCAGGAGATGGTCAAGGGCATGGCCGAGCGCCCGCTGATCCTCGCGCTGGCCAATCCGACGCCGGAAATCCTGCCCGAGGTGGCCCATGAAGTGCGCCCGGACGCGATCCTCGCGACGGGCCGCACCGACTACCCGAACCAGGTCAACAACGTCCTCTGCTTCCCGTTCATCTTCCGCGGCGCGCTGGACGTCGGCGCGACCACCATCACGCGCGAGATGGAAATCGCCGCCGTGAACGCGATCGCCGAACTGGCCCAGCAGGAGCAGAGCGATATCGTGGCGACCGCCTACGGCATCGAGGACATCTCCTTCGGCCCCGAATACCTGATCCCGAAGCCCTTCGACCCGCGCCTGATCGTCAAGATCGCGCCGGCGGTGGCCAAGGCGGCGATGGAAGGCGGCGTGGCCACGCGCCCGATCGAGGACATGGACGCCTACGTCCAGCATCTGCAGCAGTTCGTCTACCACAGCGGCAACACCATGAAGCCGGTGTTCCAGGTGGCGCGCAGCGCCCCGGCCGAGAAGAAGCGCGTGGTGTTCGCCGAGGGCGAGGAGGAGCGCGTGCTGCGCGCGGTGCAGATCCTGATCGACGAGAACGTCGCCAAGCCGATCCTGATCGGCCGCCCGAACGTGATCGAGAACCGCATCAAGCGCTTCGGCCTGCGCATCACGCCGGGCGTCGACTTCACCATCGTCAACACCGAGCACGACGAGCGCTACCGCGATTTCTGGCAGACCTACTACCAGCTGATGGCGCGCAAGGGCATGGGCCAGCAGCTCGCCAAGCTGGAGATGCGCCGCCGCACCACCCTGATCGGCGCGATGCTGGTCAAGAAGGGCGAGGCCGACGGCATGATCTGCGGCACCATCAGCACCACGCACCGCCACCTGCACTTTGTCGACCAGGTGATCGGCAAGCGCGAGGGCTGCAGCGTCTACGCCGCGATGAACGGGCTGGTCCTGCCGGGCCGCCAGATCTTCATTGTCGACACGCACGTCAACGTCGATCCGACCCCGGAGCAACTGGCCGAGATCACCATGATGGCGGCCGAGGAAGTGCGCCGCTTCGGCATCGAGCCGAAGGTCGCGCTGCTCTCGCACTCGAACTTCGGCACCAGCAACGCGCCGACCGCGGCGAAGATGCGCGAGACGCTGGCGATCCTGAAGGAACGCGCGCCGGGCCTGGAAGTGGACGGCGAAATGCACGGCGACGTGGCGCTCGACCCGGTGCTGCGCAAGGAAATCCTGCCGGATTCGACGCTCGAGGGCGAGGCCAACCTGCTGGTGCTGCCGAACATCGACGCGGCCAATATCGCCTACAACCTGCTGAAGACGGCAGCCGGCAACAACATCGCGATCGGGCCGATCCTGCTCGGCGCGGCGCAGCCGGTGCATGTGCTGACCGAATCGGCGACGGTGCGCCGGATCGTCAACATGGCGGCCCTGCTGGTGGCCGACGTCAACGCGACGCGCTGAGCATACGAGGCAGGCGGCGCCCGCGTCGCGGCCTCATGATCAAAGACGCCCGGGCCTGGCCCGGGCGTTTTTCATGGTATCGGCCTTGTTCTCCTGCCTAAGCGACGGCTTCTGTATTCAATTCCCACAGGAAAAGCGGCGTGCCTCGTTGCGAGGCACGCCGTCGGGCATGGCCAGGGACCGTCCCAAGGTCAAACGACAACATCGCCGGGCCGCCGGCAACCGACGAGGAGGCAAGAACTCGTCAGTCGATGTTGCCGAGGCGCAGTTTATCCCGGTTGAGATAAAAAATTCTTGATGAAGCGAGGAAAATGCGCTAAATGTGTCAAATAGCCGCAAATGGCGCTTTCAATTCCCGGACGAACATTGATTCTGCTCGTCATTAGCGCTACGCTTACGCCTTTCCTGGTCGTCAACTTGTTGATTTAACAGCGGGAACCCCGGTTCATGACACGCAAGTGGCTCCGCAACGGCGCGCTCGCGTCCGTCTTCGCGCTCATCGCACTGGGTAGCGCCGGCTTGCCGGCGGGCGGTCCGGTTTCTTCCGCCTACGCACGGGAAATCGCGCCCACCGGCGCGGCGGTCGGTACGATTGCGACCTCCGCGCTGCCGCGCGAAGCCGTGACGACGCTCGGGCTGATTGCTTCAGGCGGCCCCTATCCGTATTCGAAAGACGGCGTCGTGTTCGGCAACTTCGAGCGCATCCTGCCGAAGACGCGGCGCGGCTATTACCATGAGTACACGGTGCCGACGCCCCGCGCGCGCAATCGCGGCGCGAAACGGATCGTCTGCGGCGGGCCGCTGCGCCGGATCGACAACTGTTACTACTCCGACGACCACTACGCCAGTTTTAAACGTATTGTTGAATGATTTCGGGATGATCGGCATGAGCGACACCACCTACGCGCACGATACGTCGGCTGCGGCGGACCTGTTCGCAGCCGGCGACGGCAACCTGTTCCAACGTGTGATGCAGCTGCGCGCGGTCGCCCAGGGCGATACCGCGCCGGAGGCGGCACCCTTGCGGCCGGACTGCCCGGAGCTTTCATCAACCGAGGAGCCTATGAGTCTTTTCGCGACCGTGCGACCCAATCTCGTGCAGTCGATCCGCGCCTTCCGCGTGCAGGATCTCGCGGACGAGGCCGCCCGGCTCGGCCAGCATTTCCTGTTCGCCTATTGCGGCACCGCGCAGTCGAAGCAGGAAGTGCTGGAAACGATCGCGACCTCGTTCCTGTTCCCCAAGCATTTCGGCAAGAACTACGACGCCCTGTACGACAGCCTGACCGACCTGGTCCACAAGGCCGGCGAGCAGCCGGGCTTCGTGATCGTGCTGGAGGCGCTGCCGATCGCGCAGAAGTTCGACAAGGAAGGCCGCGAGACCCTGCTCGACGTGTTCCGCGAGGCCGCCGAGTTCTGGGCGGAGCGCAAGATCGCGTTTCGCGTGTTCTACTCGTTCGCCTGAGCGGGCGAATCGAGTTTGCCGGACGCGGCGGCCGGGACCGAGGTTCCGGGGTCGCCCAGCCAGTGGTGAAAAAGCCCGCCGAGCGCGGGCTTTTTTGCATCCGCCGATGGCCTCGGGCATGCTCGGGCGGGTTGCCATCTCCTTTTCCTGCTTTCGCCCGGTTCCAGGGCCATCATTCCATGATTCCCATGCAGATCCCGCGCATCCTGTCCCGCGTCGTGCTGGCCTTGACCGGCGCGATGCTGATCGCGGCCGTGCCCGCTCGCGCCGCGCCCTTGTCGCCGAGCCAGACTACCGAATTGCTGCTGGCGCTGTTCGTCAACGGAGATTTGGCGCGCGGCCAGCAGTACAACGACACGATGCGCGGCATCGAGGGCGGCCGCGATGCGATCGATCTCCAGGCCTATGCGCAGGCGCGGGCGGAAAATCCGCGCCATCTGGCCGAGCGGCTCACCGAATCGATGCCGCCGGCGCAGCGCGAGGCCTTGAGCGAACCCTTGCGCGCGATGTTCGCGGCGGTGGCGGACGCGATCGCGCATTCGCGCTGCCGCGTCACGGGCGAGACGCGTGAGGCCGATTCGGGCGGCGACGGGCCGTCGAGCGCCCAGGTCGCCTATGTCTGCGAGGTGGCGAACCTCGCGCCGGTGATGGAGCGGCTGCGGGTGGTGATGCCGCGCCAGGTCGTCAGGTCGGAGCAGGCTGCCGTCGAGGCCCGCGCGGCAATGGCCACCAAGCTGGCCGGGATGATCCCCGCCGCGCCGATCGAGTTGCCGGTCAGCGGCACGCTCCAACTGAGCGGCAGTGACCTGGAAGGCTGGCGCGCGACGGATCCCGGCACGCTGCTCGAGACGATATCGAAGCCGATCCTCGAGACGCTGGGCATGCCGACGCAGATGCGCGGAGATTGAGCGGATTTGGCCGCAGTTCGGCGCGCAAGCCATGACAAGCCCGTGGGCCGGGCCGCCTCGAGTTCCTGCTCGCCGCCTACCAGCCTCCCCAGCGCGCGGCCAGCGCCGCCAGCATCGCCATTCCGGCCGTTTCGGTGCGCAGCACGCGCGCGCCCAGCACGATGGCCTGGAAGCCGCATTCGCGCGCGGCATCTTCCTCGGCCGGCGACAAGCCGCCTTCGGGGCCGATCAGCAGGCGGATCTCGCCGATCGGCGCTTGCTCCGGCAACTCGGCGAAGGCGATGCTCGCTCGCGGCGACAACATCAGCCTCACTTCACCCTCGACCGGCGGCGGCAACGCCGCCAGCCAGGCCGCGTAGTCGGACACGGCAGCCACCGCCGGTACGCGATTGCGCCCGCATTGCTCGCAGGCGGCGCGCACCACGCCCTGCCAGTGCGCCACGCGCTTGTCGGCGCGTTCGCCGGAAAGCCTCACCACGCCGCGCGAGGTCGATAGCGGCGCCACGCCGGCCACGCCCAGCTCGACCGCCTTCTCGATCAGCCAGTCCATCTTGTCGCCGCCGGCGATGCCCTGCGCGAGCGTGATCCGGTAGGGTGTCTCCAGCTCGCGCGCCTCGAAGGCCAGCGTGCGGGCCACGGCCGTGCGCTTGCCGATCTCGACCAGCTCGGCGCGATACTGGCCGCCGCCGCCGTCGAACAGCGTCAGCGCATCGCCGGGCTCCAGACGCAGCACCTGGACATGGCGCGCGACCTCGGTGGGCAGCACGATGCTGGCCTGGTCGGCCAGCGGGACATCGACGAAAAATCGCGGAACCGCGGAAGTGCTGCTGCCGTTCATGCCTCGATGCGCCTCGCCAAAGCCCAGCGGTAGCCGTCCAGGTCCTCGACCTGGGCGAAGCGATCGCCCCAGAACTGGTCGCAGGGCGAGGTCAGCGATTTGCCGCCGGCCACGAGCGCGCGCTGATGCGCGGCATCGACGTCGTCGACATACAGGTAGAAGGATTGCGGCGCCATACTGTCGGCGCTGCGCGGCGTGCGCGCGGTCGAGCCGAACGCGCCCTCGGGCGCGAACATCAGGATCAGCTGGCCGTGGTAGCTCATCTCGACGTGCATGATCGCGCCGTCTTCGTCGATCAATTCACGCGTTTCGAACCCGAATGCGTCGCCATAGAAGCGGATCGACGCCTGGGCGTTGCGAACGGCCAGATAGGGCGTCAACCAGGGCACGTTGGCCGGACGTGGGTCGGTCATCGGACAGTCTCCTGCGGGATGGGGGACGATGGGCGCCGATCAGCGCCGTAGGCCGAGTGTATCGCGCAGCGTGCGACGCAGGGTGAACAAGGCCGGATGCAGCTCGGCATCGTAGAAGCGCAGCCCCGCGATGCCACGCTCGGCCAGCCGCTCCCCGACGTCGTGGGCGAACAGCGCGCCCGCGTCGAGCGTGTCGCTGGCCACCGCCATCAGCCATTCGCCGCCGTACAGCGGCACCGGCGCGGCCAGCGGGGCGACCACCGCGAAGCTGGCGCGCAGCTCGGCCACCAGCGCGGCGATCCGCTTCGCGTGGAAACCGGGCGCGCCCAGGTGCATCGAGAGCGCCGCGCAGGGCGTCAGGATCCGCTTGAGCCGCGCCAGGAAATCGCGCGTGTAGAGGCCGGCGGCCGGCGAATCGGGCGGCGTCAGGTCGAACACCACCAGGTCGAAGTGACAACTGCTGCGCGCCACGTACTGCGCGGCATCGCCGATCACCAGCTCGACGCGCGGATCGTCGAGCGCGCCCTCGTGCACCGCGCCGAGGTGGCGGCGCGCCATCTCGACCACGGCCGCGTCGAGTTCGGCGATCACCACCCGCTCGATCGAGGGATGCTTGAGCAACTGGCGCGCGGCGCCGCCGTCGCCGCCGCCGAGCACCAGCGCCCGGCGCGGCTGCGGATGGGCCAGCGCGGCCGGGTGCGTCATGCATTCGTGATAGACGTATTCGTCGCCGACGGAGGTCATCGGCCGGCCGTCGAGCGTGAACAAGCGGCCGAGCTGCGGGGTGTCCCAGACCTCGATGCGCTGATGCGGCGAGGCGAGCGCCTCGAGCCGCCGCGCGTTCGGGAAGCCGTAGGTCGCGTCGGGGGACGGATGGAAGAAGAGCGTCGTGTTCACGGGGCGGGGTGGAGCGAGGGCAGGGCCGATGCCGGGAATTATAGGAGGCGGGCGCGCGGCGAGTGGAACGCGGCGAGGCAGGGCGCGGCGCCCGCTGGCTCCGGCGGCGGCTTGCGGCGCCGCAAAAATCACGCCCATGAGAAGATGCGGCGACGCGGTTTCGCCGTTCAGCCCGGTCGCGAAGCCGTTTTCGCCGGGGCGCGGGCCGGGTCTCTGTTAAAATGACCGGCTTTGCAGCCTCCCGTCTGATTGCTCGTCCGCTTCGCGTCCTGATGGCGCCGCATCGCGCGCCGGGGTCGGCTGGCCCGCGAGCTTCCGGACATGCCGTGCCCCGTTTTTCTCGACTCGTTCTCCGGACTCGACATGACGACCTCGTCTCCCGCCAACACCTCCCTGATGGCCAACGCGATCCGCGCGCTCGCGATGGATGCCGTCCAGCAAGCGAACTCCGGCCACCCCGGCATGCCGATGGGCATGGCCGAAATCGGCGTCGCGCTGTGGTCGCGCCACCTGCGCCACAACCCGACCAACCCGCATTGGGCCGACCGCGACCGCTTCGTGCTGTCCAACGGCCATGGCTCGATGCTGCTGTACTCGCTGCTGCACTTGACCGGCTACGCACTGCCGATCGAGGAGCTGAAGAACTTCCGCCAGTTGCACTCCAAGACGCCGGGCCACCCCGAATACGGCATCACGCCGGGCGTCGAGACCACCACCGGCCCGCTCGGCCAGGGTCTGGCCAACGCGGTCGGCATGGCGCTCGGCGAAGCGCTGCTGGCGGCCGAGTTCAACAAGGCCGACGCGAAGATCGTCGACCACCACACCTACGTATTCGTCGGCGACGGCTGCCTGATGGAAGGCATCTCGCACGAGGCCTGCTCGCTGGCCGGCACGCTCAAGCTCAACAAGCTGATCGCGCTGTACGACGACAACGGCATCTCGATCGACGGCGACGTGGTCAACTGGTTCCACGACGACACCCCGAAGCGCTTCGAGGCCTATGGCTGGAACGTGATCCCGGGCGTGAACGGCCATGACGTCGACGCGGTCGACGCGGCCATCGCAAAGGCCAAGCAATCGGATCGTCCGACCCTGATCTGCTGCAAGACGGTGATCGGCAAGGGCGCGGCCACCAAGGCCGGCGGCCACGACGTCCACGGCGCGGCGCTCGGCGCCGAGGAAATCGCCAAGACGCGCGCTGCGCTGGGCTGGAACTGGGAACCCTTCGTGATCCCGCAGGAAGTCTATGCGGCATGGGATGCCAAGGCCGCGGGCGCCAAGTTCGAAGCCGACTGGCAGAGCGCGTTCGACGCCTACCGCGCCAAGTACCCGGCCGAGGCGGCCGAGTTCGAGCGCCGCGCGGCCAACAAGCTGCCGGCCGACTGGGCCGAGAAGGCCGCCGCCATCGTCGCCGGCGCCAACGAGCGCGGCGAGACGGTCGCCACCCGCAAGGCCTCGCAGCAGACCATCGAAGGCCTGGCCGCGGCGCTGCCGGAACTGCTCGGCGGCTCGGCCGACCTGACCGGCTCGAACCTCACCAACTGGAAGGCCTCCAAGCCGGTGCGCGCCGGCGAGCACGGCATCCAGTGGGGCAACCACGTCAACTACGGCGTGCGCGAATTCGGCATGAGCGCGGCCATCAACGGCCTGGTCCTGCACGGCGGCTACAAGCCCTTCGGCGGCACCTTCCTGACCTTCTCCGACTACAGCCGCAACGCGTTGCGCGTGGCCGCGCTGATGAAGGCCCCGTCGATCTTCGTGTTCACCCACGATTCGATCGGCCTGGGCGAGGACGGCCCGACCCACCAGTCGATCGAGCACGTCTCCAGCCTGCGCCTGATCCCGAACCTCGACGTCTGGCGCCCGGCCGACACGGTCGAGACGGCGGTGGGCTGGACCGAGGCGATCGCCGCCCAGCGTCCGTCCTGCCTGATCTTCAGCCGCCAGAACCTGCAGTTCAACACGCGCAGCGATGCGCAACTGGCCAATGTCGCCAAGGGCGGCTACGTGCTGCGCGACTGGCAGGAAGACATCGTCGCGCGCAAGATCATCCTGATCGCGACCGGCTCCGAGGTCGAGCTGGCGATGAAGGCCGTCGAGCCGCTGGCGCAGCAGGGCATCGCCGCGCGCGTGGTGTCGATGCCGGCCACCACCGTGTTCGACCGCCAGGACGCCGAGTACCGCGAGCGCGTGCTGCCGGCCGGCGTGCGCCGCGTGGCGATCGAGGCGGGCGTGAGCGACTTCTGGCGCAAGTACGTCGGCCTCGAGGGCGGCGTGGTCGGGATCGACACCTTCGGCGAATCGGCGCCGGCCGGCGTGCTGTTCAAGTACTTCGGCTTCACCGTCGAGAACGTGGTCGAGACGGCGAAGAAGGTGCTCGCCTAAGTGATACCAGGCGCGCTGCGCTGCCTCCCCGGGCGCGCAGCGCGCCGCCGTGAAGCTGCACGAAACGTATTTTTTTCAGCCATCAGGAGATAGACCATGACGATTCGCGTTGCAATCAACGGTTACGGCCGCATCGGCCGCAACACGCTGCGCGCTTTCTACGAAAACGGCAAGAAGCATGACATCGAGATCGTCGCGATCAACGACCTCGGCGATGCCAAGACCAACGCGCACCTGACGCAGTACGACACGGCGCACGGCCGCTTCCCCGGCGAAGTGTCGGTCGACGGCGACTACCTGATCGTCAACGGCGACCGCATCCGCGTGCTGGCCAACCGCAACCCGGCCGAACTGCCGTGGGGCGAGCTCGGCGTCGACGTGGTGTTCGAGTGCACGGGCTTCTTCACCACCAAGGAAAAGGCCAGCGCCCACCTGAAGGGCGGCGCGAAGAAGGTGATCATCTCGGCGCCGGGCGGCAAGGATGTCGACGCGACCATCGTCTACGGCGTCAACCACGACGTGCTGAAGGCCGAGCACACCGTGATCTCGAACGCATCGTGCACCACCAACTGCCTGGCGCCGCTGGTCAAGCCGCTGCACGACAAGATCGGCCTCGAAACCGGCCTGATGACGACGATCCACGCCTACACCAACGACCAGGTGCTGACCGACGTCTATCACGAGGACCTGCGCCGCGCCCGCTCGGCCACGCACAGCCAGATCCCGACCAAGACCGGCGCGGCCGCCGCGGTCGGCCTGGTGCTGCCGGAACTGAACGGCAAGCTGGACGGCTACGCGATCCGCGTGCCGACCATCAACGTGTCGATCGTCGACCTGTCCTTCATCGCCAAGCGCGACACCACGGTCGAGGAAGTCAACGCGATCATGAAGGAAGCCTCGGAAGGCGCGCTCAAGGGCATCCTGGCCTATAACGACCAGCCGCTGGTGTCGGTCGACTTCAACCACAACCCGGCCTCGTCCTCGTTCGATTCGACGCTGACCAAGGTGTCGGGCCGCCTGGTGAAGGTGTCGAGCTGGTACGACAACGAGTGGGGCTTCTCGAACCGCATGCTGGACACGGCAGTCGCGTTCGCCAACGCCAAGTAAATCGGCTCGGGCGCGGCCGGCTGGCCGAGCCCGTTTCGATCCCGTCGCGAAAACCCGCCGTCGCGCCTCGTGCGCGGCGGCGGGTTTGTCTTTTGGGGCGGGGGTTCAGTGCTGCGGCTTCAGCCGCGCGGCGTGGGGAAGAACACGCCGGCGCGCTGCGCGGCGCTCTCGATGTGGATCTCGATGGCCCGGCCGGCCGCGGCCGAGTCGCGCGCGGTGAGCGCGTCGACGATGGCGCGATGCTCGTGCCAGGTCGAGAGCATCAGCTCGCGCCGGTAGAAGGGCATGCGCTGGCTTTCCTTCATGATGTCGGCGCTGTTGCGCAGCACCGATTCGATCGCCGCGTTGCCGGCCAGCGCGAGGATCCGCATGTGGAATTCGAAGTCGAGCTGGGCGGCGGCGTCCAGCGCGTTGTCGACCAGCGCCACGTGCAGCGCGGCCAGGTTCTCCTCGAACCAGGCGAGGTCGGTGTCGCTGATCGCCAGCGCCGCCATGCGCGCCGCGAAACCCTCCAGCGCATAACGCATCTGGTAGGTATCGGGCGGCGAGGATTGCGCGGCGAAGCGCCAGGGATGGCCGGCCGCGGCCTGCGCGCGCTCCACGTAGACGCCCTTGCCGGGCCGGATCGTCAGCATGCCGAGCGCCTCCAGCGTCGACAGCGCCTCGCGCAGCGAGGCACGGCTGATCTCCAGTTCCTCGGAGAGCTGGCGCTGCGCCGGCAGCAGGCTGCCGACCGGGTAGGCGCCGGTTTCGATGCGGGCCTGGATGGTCGCCACGGCGGCGTCGGTAACGGTTTGGGGCAGGTTCTTCATGACTACATGCGGGGCCGGTCAGACCGGCATTGTAATCCGCCCATCCATGCCGCGCCGCCGGCGCCCGGCCCGCTGTCGCGTATCGGGTAATCCCGGTTTTTGACACGGTTGACGCGCGTATATCGGCTTCCTACACTTCGCCATAACTTAACTGGTATGACCAGTCAGAACAGTGAAGTCCACGACAACCGCGGTGACGGGAGGTGTGATGGCGAGGTTTCTGAATTCCTTGTTCGGGCGCGTGGTGATCGCGCTGGTGATCGGCGTGGCGCTCGGAGCCGCCTTCCCGCACGCGGCGCAGTCGCTGCGCCCGCTCGGCGACGGCTTCCTGAAGCTGATCAAGATGGTGATCGGGCCGATCGTGTTCTGCGTGGTGGTGGGGGGCATCGCGAATGCCGGCGACTTGAAGAAGGTGGGACGCGTCGGCGTGAAGGCGATCGTCTACTTCGAGCTGATGACCACGCTGGCGCTCGGCATCGGCCTGTTGCTGGCGGTCCTCACGCGGCCCGGCGCCGGCATGAACGTCGCGCTCGGCTCGCTCGACGCGGCCTCGCTGGCCGACTACGCGAAGAACGCGCAGAGCCTCAAGGACACCGCCGGCTACCTGCTCAAGATCATCCCCGACACGGCCTTCGATGCCTTCGCCAAGGGCGACATCCTGCAGATCCTGGTGTTCGCGGTGCTGTTCGGCTCGGCGCTGTCCCTGCTCGGCGAACGCGCCAGCCGCATCAGCGGCATCATCGACGAGTTCTCGCAGGTCTGCTTTCGCGTGATGGGCTTCATCATCCGGCTCGCGCCGCTCGGCGTGCTCGGCGCGATCGCCTTCACCACCGGCAAGTACGGCGTGGCCTCGCTCAAGCAGCTCGGCCTGCTGGTGGCGGTGTTCTACGTGAGCTGCGCGCTGTTCGTCGCGGTGGTGCTCGGCACCGTGATGCGCCTGGCCGGCTTCAGCGTGTTCAAGCTGATCCGCTACCTGCGCGAGGAGCTGATGATCGTGCTCGGCACCGCCTCCTCGGACGCGGTGCTGCCGCAGGTGATGCGCAAGCTCGAATGGATGGGCGTGAAGGATTCCACCGTCGGCCTGGTGATCCCCACCGGCTACTCGTTCAATCTCGACGGTTTCTCGATCTACCTGACGCTGGCCGTGCTGTTCATCGCGCAGGCCACCAATACGCCGCTGTCCGCGCACGACCTGATCATCGTGCTGCTGGTCTCGCTGGTCACCTCGAAGGGCGCGCACGGCATCCCCGGCTCGGCGATCGTGATCCTGGCCGCGACGCTCTCGGCGATCCCGGCGATTCCGGTGCTCGGCCTGGTGCTGATCCTGCCGGTCGACTGGTTCGTCGGCATCGCGCGCGCGCTCACCAACCTGGTCGGCAATTGCGTGGCCACCGTGGTGGTGGCGGTCTGGGAGCACG
This sequence comes from Burkholderia sp. Cy-637, assembly GCF_011753175.1. Classification (NCBI taxonomy): domain Bacteria; kingdom Pseudomonadati; phylum Pseudomonadota; class Betaproteobacteria; order Burkholderiales; family Burkholderiaceae; genus Burkholderia; species Burkholderia sp. Cy-637. Next base: position 13,626 of record NZ_VWWC01000141.1, read on the forward strand.
ACATCGACGTCGCCCGTGCCCGCCGCGTGCTGAACCGCGAGCTGCGCTACGTGCCGGTCGAGGAGGAGCACGGCGAGGCCGGTGCCGCGCCCGGCAAGCTCGCCGGCGGCGAGCACGCGCACGTGCTCTGAGGGCGCCGCGTCATCGCCGCGTTCCTTTCGCGCCTGTTCCTCGCTTCTCCGCGTTTCCCGCTTTCCCCGCTTCCCGATTCGCAGCCCGGCACCGCGCCGGGCCTCTCACCCGACTGGAGACATCATGGCTGCACCGATCCTCGATCCCGACGCGCCTGCCTTCACGCGCCGCTACGTGAATCTCGCCGACCCGCGCCTGGGCGCCAAGGCGCTGGCCTCCAGCGACGACTTCTTCGCGCCGATGGAGCGCATGCTCAACCCCGAGCCGGCCGTCTTCATCCCCGGCAAGTACGACGATCACGGCAAGTGGATGGATGGCTGGGAAACGCGCCGCAAGCGCGTGGCCGGCCACGACTGGTGCATCGTCAGGCTGGCGCGCCCCGGCGTGGTCCATGGCGTCGATCTCGACACCAGCCACTTCACCGGCAACTTCCCGCCGGCCGCCTCGATCGAGGCCTGCGCGTTCGACGGCGAGCTGCCGCCGGAGCAGGCCGACTGGCAGCCGCTGGTGCCGGCCACCACGCTGCAGGGCAATCGCCATCACTACGTCGCCGTCGACGCGCCGCGCGTGCTCACCCACCTGCGCGTCAATCTCTATCCGGACGGCGGGCTGGCGCGGCTGCGCGTGTACGGCCAGCCGCAGCGCGACTGGAGCCGCGCCGCCACGGGCGAGCTGGTCGACCTGGCCGCGATCGAGAACGGCGCCTACCTGGTCGCCGCCAACAACCAGCACTTCGGTCCCGCCTCGCAGATGCTGATGCCGGGGCGCGGCGTGAACATGGGCGACGGCTGGGAGACGCGGCGGCGCCGCGAACCCGGCAACGACTGGGCGATCGTGGCGCTGGCGCGCCCGGGGATCATCCGCCGCGTCGAGGTCGACACCGCGCACTTCAAGGGCAACTATCCCGATCGCTGCTCGCTGCAGGCCGCCTCGGTGGCCGGCGGCACCGACGATTCGCTGGTCACGCAGGCGATGTTCTGGCCGGAGCTGCTCGGCGAGCAGAAGCTGTCGATGGACAGCCTGCACGTGTTCGACAGCGGCCTGGCCGCGCTGGGCCCGGTCACCCACGTGCGCTTCAACATCTTCCCCGACGGCGGCGTCTCGCGCCTGCGTCTGTGGGCCGAGCCGGCCTGAGCGGGAGGTGATCATGAACCAGCTGCCCCTGCCGCTGGAGCCGCTCACGCGTGCCGCCTTCGCGCCGTTCGGCGACGTGATCGAGCTCGAGGGCGCGCGTCATTTCCCGATCAACGGCGGCACCACCGAACGCTTCCACGACCTGGCCAGCGTCGATGTCGGCGAAGCCGGCGGCCGCCCGCTCGTCAACCTGTTCCGCGGCCAGCCGCGCCGCTGGCCGATCGAGATCGCGATGATGGAGCGGCACCCGCTGGGCAGCCAGGCCTTCGTGCCGCTGGCCGAGGTCGGGCGTTACGCGGTGGTGGTCGCGCCGGCCGGCGAATTCGATCCGGCGCGGCTGCGCGCCTTTCTCGCCGAGGGCTGGCAGGGCGTCAACTATGCGCGGGGCGTCTGGCATCACCCGCTGCTCGCGCTCGATCGCGTCAGCGATTTCGTGGTGATCGACCGCGGCGGCAACGGCGAGCCGAATTGCGACGAGATCGTGCTCGACACGCGGCGCCTGCTGCTGCCGCCCGAGCCGGGCGAGCGGCAGGGCGCGGCGTGAATTCGGCGCCTGCTTAAGAGGGCACGCGCCGTTCGTCAGGAAACCGAAAGACGAGCCGGCCGATGCCCGAAAACGATCCGGCCCGGCAAGGCTTGCGCCTTGTCGGGCCGGATTGCCTGGCGGGCCGGCGCGATGCCGGCCGGCCGATCAGTGCTTGCGGTGCGGGCAGTTCTCGGTGGTGCAGGAACCGTACATCGCCAGCGAGTGCTCCTGCAGCTTGAAGCCGCGCGTCTTGGCGATCGCCTGCTGGCGGTTCTCGATCTCGGCGTCGAAGAATTCCTCGACGCGGCCGCAGTCGAGACAGACCAGGTGGTCGTGGTGCGAACCCTCGTTCAGTTCGAACACCGCCTTGCCCGATTCGAAATTGCTGCGCGTGAGCAGGCCGGCCTGCTCGAACTGCGTCAGCACGCGGTATACCGTGGCCAGGCCGATGTCGAGTTGTTCGTGCAGCAGGTTGCGATAGACGTCTTCGGCGGTCAGGTGCCGGACTTCGCTCTGCTGAAAAATTTCCAGAATCTTGAGGCGCGGTAGGGTGGCCTTGAGCCCGATATTCTTCAGCTCGGTCGGATTGGTCATGGCTAGGCGTCCCTAGAGTACAATGCAGGGTTCCAATAGTACCGGCTTTTCGCCCTGTCAGTCACCTGTGACCCGAGTCGCGCGGCCCGCCCGGCAAATCGGTGCAAGTGACGGACAAGTTTCCCGTATCCCGTTCGCAACATTCAGAGGACCCGCATGCGGAGTGCCATCACTGCTGCCGTCGCTGTCGCCGTCGTCACGCTGGCAGGCTGTTCGTCTTATGACAGCGTCACGCAACGAATCGCGCAGAGCATCACGCCTTACCGCATCACGGTCGTCCAGGGCAATTTCGTCTCACAGGAAAAGGCCTCGCAATTGCAGGCCGGCATGACCCGCGAACAGGTCCGCGCGCTGCTCGGCACGCCGCTGCTGGCCGACATGTTCCACGCGGACCGTTGGGATTACCTGTTCTACTTCAAGCGCGGCTCGACCTCGGTGGTCCAGCAGCGTGACCTGGTCGTCAACTTCCAGAACGATCGCCTGGCGAGCTGGAGCGGCGGCGACAACCTCCCGTCCGAACTCGACCTGCTGGCCGACATCGACGGCGACCGTCGCGGCAAGAAGAAGGCGAAGGCCGCCGCAGCGGCCGCTTCGGCCAGCGCGGCGGCTTCTGCCAGTGCCGCGGCTTCGGCCCCGGCTGGCACGCCGGTGCCGCCGGACCTGGCACCCGCCGCTGCTGCCCCGGCGAACCCGGCGCCGCCGGCTTCGGCCAGCCAGGTCGGCCAGTCCGACGCGAATACCGAGGCCGCGCGCGCGGCCAACCGCGCCACCGCCCAGGTATCGGGCCAGGGCTCGCAGGCCAGCCGCTTCCGGCCGTCCTCGCAGACCGCGCCGTCCGCGCCGACGCCGGGCGGCCTGCCGCCGGGAGCGAGCCCGGCGATCCAGCCGCAGTTCCAGTTCCATCGTCCGCCGCAACCCACCGCGCCGAGCGACGGCAGCCAGCCGGTCGGCCCGCAGGGCTCCGACCAACTGCCGAACCAGCCGCTGACGGCGCCGCCGGCCGATATCTCGGCGCCGCCGAACTCGAACTGAGCGGGCAGACTACCCAGACGGGCGGCTTCGGCCGCCCGGTTCGTTTCCGCCCCCGCCGGCGCTGGATCCGGCGGTCGCGCGAAGCCTTCACGTTTTCAAGCTCATCAAGCAGATACGCAACACGACCATGAAAATTGCCATTGCCGGAGCATCGGGCCGTATGGGCCGGATGCTGATCGAAGCGGTGCTCAACGACGCCGACGCCACCCTGGTCGGCGCGCTCGGCCGCCCGGGTTCCGCCCACCTGGGCCAGGACGCGGGCGCCTTCCTCGGCAAGCCGACCGGCGTCGCCATCACCGACGACGTCGAGCGCGTGTTCGCCGAGGCCGACTGCCTGATCGACTTCACGCGGCCCGATACCACGATCGGCTATCTCGACGCGGCGCGCCGCCATGGCGTCAAGCTGGTGATCGGCACCACCGGCTTCAGCGAGGCGCAGAAGGCGCAGTTGCGCGAGGCGGCGAGCCAGGTCGGCATCGTGTTCTCGGCGAACATGAGCGTGGGCGTGAACGTCACGCTGAAGCTGCTCGAATTCGCCGCCAGGCAATTCGAGCAGGGTTACGACATCGAGATCATCGAGGCGCATCACCGCCACAAGGTCGATGCGCCCTCGGGCACCGCGCTGATGATGGGCGAGACCGTGGCCGCCTCGCTGGGTCGCAAGCTCGAGGATTGCGCGGTCTACGACCGCCACGGCGAGACCGGCCCGCGCGATCCCTCGACGATCGGCTTCACGGCGATTCGCGGCGGCGACATCGTCGGCGATCACACCGTGCTGTTCGCCGGCATCGGCGAGCGTATCGAGATCACCCACAAGTCCTCGAGCCGTGTCTCGTATGCGCAGGGATCGATGCGCGCGGTGCGCTTCCTGGCCGACAAGCCGGCCGGGCTGTTCGACATGCAGGACGTGCTCGGCCTGCGCTGAGCCGCAACCCCGGGAGGCGCGCATGGCGACGGAAACCGGCGTAGTCCACTATCTGGCGAGCGGCGATGCCGTCACGCACGGCGTGGCCTGGCTGCTGTTCGCGATGTCGGTCGCGAGCTGGTGCTTCCTGCTGGTGAAGGCCTGGACGCTGGCGCGCGCGAAGCGCCAGGGCCCGGGGGCGATCGCCGCGTTCTGGCGCGCCGGCTCGTTCGACGAGGGGCTGGCCGCGCTGCGCTCGGCTGATCGCGAGCGGGTGTTCGCGCCGCTGGCCGAGGCCGCGCGGGAGGCGGCCGACACCGCGCCCAGCCTGCTCGGGG
>NZ_VWWC01000142.1:0-18017 GCF_011753175.1 Burkholderia sp. Cy-637
TCCTGCGCGGCTGCCTCGCGCTGCTGCTGTTGCAGCGCCCACATCTGCGCATAGTGACCGCCCGCGCGCACCAGCTCCTGGTGCGTGCCGCGTTCGACGATCCGCCCGCGATCCATCACGATGATCTGCGCCGCATGCACGACGGTCGACAGTCGATGCGCGATCACCAGCGTGGTGCGATGCCGGGCGATCTGCTCCAGCTCCTGCTGGATCGCCCGCTCCGAGCGCGAATCGAGCGCCGAGGTGGCCTCGTCGAACACCAGGATCGGCGGATTCTTCAGGATGGTTCGCGCGATCGCGACACGCTGCTTCTCGCCGCCCGACAACTTCAGCCCGCGCTCGCCGACCGTGGTGTCGTAACCCATCGGCAGGCTCTCGACGAAGGCATGGATATGGGCCGCGCGCGCGGCCGCGATCACTTCCTCGCGGGTGGCGCTGGGCCGGCCGTAGGCGATGTTGTAGTGGATCGAGTCGTTGAACAGCACGGTGTCCTGCGGCACGATGCCGATCGCCGCGCGCAGCGAATCCTGGCTGACCTCACGCAGGTCCTGGCCGTCGATCAGGATCGCGCCGCGCCCGGCGCGATCGAGATCGTAGAAGCGGAACAGCAGGCGCGAGAGCGTCGACTTGCCCGACCCGCTGTGGCCGACCACGGCCGTGGTGGTGCCGGCCTCGATCGTGAAGCTCACGTCGTGCAGGATCTGCCGCGCCGGCTCGTAGGAGAAATCCACGTGCTCGAAGCGCACCTGCGCGCCGCGCACCGCCAGCGCCGGCGCGCCGGGCGCATCGGCCACTTCCTGCGGCGCCGACAGCAGCACGAACATGCGGTCCATGTCGGTCAGGCTCTGCTTGAGTTCGCGATAGACGATGCCCAGGAAGTTCAGCGGGATATAGAGCTGCAGCATGAAGGTGTTGATCAGCACCAGGTCGCCGAGCGTGAGCCGCCCCGCCAGCACACCCTGGGTGGCACGCCAGAGGATCAGCACGAGGCCCACGCCGATGATGGTCTGCTGTCCGAAATTGAGCAGCGACAGCGAGCGCTGCGAGCGGATCGCGGCCTGCCGGTAGCGCTGCAGGTTCTCGTCGTAGCGGCGCGCCTCCCAGTCCTCGTTGCCGAAGTACTTGACCGTCTCGTAGTTGATCAGCGAATCGATGGCGCGCGAATTGGCACGCGAGTCGAGCTCGTTCATGGTGCGCCGGAAATGCGTGCGCCACTCGGTGACCTTGATGGTGAACACCACGTAGCCGGCCAGCGCGCCGAGCGTGATCACCGCGTACCAGGCGTCGTACTTGACCACGAAGAAGCCCAGCACCAGCCCGACCTCGATCAGGGTCGGCAGGATGCTGTAGAGCGAGTAGGAGATCAGTTGCTGGATGCCGCGCGTGCCGCGCTCGATATCGCGCGACATGCCGCCGGTCTGCCGCTCGAGGTGGAAGCGCAGCGACAGCCCGTGCAGATGCCGGAACACCTGTAGCGCGAGCTGGCGCACCGCGCTCTCGGTGACCTTGGCGAACAGCATCTCGCGCAGCTCGGTGAACAGCGAGGTGGACAGCCGCACCAGCGCATAGGCCACCACCAGCAAGCCCAGCCCGCCCGCCAGCACCAGCGGCGCCGACTGCTCGGCGCGACCCAGCGCCTGCAGGTGCTGCACCGAGGAAAGCCCGTCGACGATCCGCTTCATCACGATCGGCACGCCGAGGTTGGCCAGCTTCGCGCCGATCAGGCAGGACAGCGCGAGCAGCACGCGGCCCTTGTAGGTGCTCAGGTAGGGCAGCAGCGAGCGGATCGTCTGCCAGTCGTTGCGGGGCCCGGAGACGGCCGGCGCGGGCTCGGAGGAAGCGGGGAAACGGCGCATTGGGGGGACGATGCACATGCCGTCGGCTCGGCGCCGGGCACGCACTTTCTCGTACAATTTCAGAATCCTGCATTGTCGCAGAAGCCGGTTCGCGCCGCTGTCCACCGGGCGCGGCGGCCCGGCCCGTCATCGGGCGCCCGCCAGGCGAGCGCCCCAGCCAGTGGAACCCCAGCCATGACCGATTCGTCGCCGCAACTCCCGCAACAGCAGCCCGCGCTGCGCGTGGTCCCGCAACCGTCCGATGCGAACGTGCACGGCGACGTGTTCGGCGGCTGGATCATGTCCCAGGTCGACATCGCCGGCTCGATCCCGGCCAGCCGGCGCGCCAACGGGCGGGTCGCCACCATCGCCGTCAATTCCTTCCTGTTCAAGCAGCCGGTGTTCGTCGGCGACCTGGTCAGCTTCTACGCGAACATCGTCAAGACCGGCAATACCTCGATCACGATCGGCGTCGAGGTCTATGCGCAGCGCATGGGCCTGGCCGGCGAGGTGGTCAAGGTGACCGAGGCGACGCTGACCTATGTCGCCACCGATTCGGAGCGCCGTCCGCGCGCCCTGCCGCCCGTCGCCTGAGGCTACTGCGCCGCGACGGGGCTACCGTCCCGGCCGCGGCGCTCAGGCGCCGGCCAGCCCGAATTCGCGCATCGCCGGCACGAAGTCGTGATTGAGCTTGGGCTTGCGCGACAGCTTGGCCAGCACGTATCGCTCGAAACCGCCGAGCGCCGCCCATTGCGCGGGCGACGGCACCGGCAGCGCGGCCAGTGCGCACTGCGCCGCGAGCGCGGCCGGCGGCGCCCCGAGCGACTGCCAGGCGGGCGCCGGCTCGGGCGCGAAGACCTCGGCCTCGCCGCAACCATGGGTGCGCAGCATCTCGGCCAGGGCCCGGCCGAAGCTCGGCTCGCCCGGCGACGGCTCGGGACTTTCCCTGTCGGCAGCCATGTCCGGATCGACCGGGACGTCGGCCGGAAAGCGCGCCAGCAGCTTGCGATCCTCGATCGGCAGCAACTGCCATTGATCGAGCGAGATCCGCAGCCCGCCACGATCCAGGTGGAAGCGCACGATCATCGGGATGTAGGTGAAATCCTCCGACGAATCGATTTCGAAGGCGAACAGCAAGGGGGCGTCGCTGAGGGACATGGCGCGTCTGGAGCAGGTGAGCGGGGGCGGGGGCCGGCGAAGATCGCCGCGATCCGGTATTGTAGAACCCGTCCGCGCGAGCCCGCTCGCCGGCCCCGCCGAACCCGCAGGAGCCCGCCTTGAATTCCTCCCCCATCGATACCCACGAACCGAGCGGCAGCGTCGAAGTCGCGATCTCGCGCCATCGCGGCGGCGAGATCTCCGCCACCGCCGACCAGGTCGGCCAGGAATGGCCGGTCGCGCTGGTGTTCAACGGCATCTCGCACGCGGTGATGATGTGCACGCCGCGCGACCTGGAGGCGTTCGCGGTCGGTTTCGCGATTTCGGAAGGGATCGTCACGCGCGGTGCCGATATCAAGGACATCGAGGTGGTGCTGCATACCGAGGCGGCGATCCCGCACGCGGAAGTGCATCTCGAGGTGGTGCAGCAAGCCTTCGCCGCCCTCAAGGACAGGCGCCGCGCGCTGGCCGGGCGCACCGGCTGCGGCGTATGCGGGATCGAGAGCATCGACCTGCTCGACCTGGCGCCCGAGCGAGTGCCTGTCACCGGTTTCCTCGAACGGCTCGCGCCCGATGCGCTGGCCCAGGCGGCGCGCGCGCTGCCCGCTCACCAGGCGCTGACGCGGCTCACCGGCGGCCTGCACGCCGCCGCCTGGTGCGACGCCAACGGCACGATCCAGGCCGCGTTCGAGGATGTCGGCCGCCACAACGCGCTGGACAAGCTGATCGGCGAGCTGGTGCTCCAGCGAGCCGACCTGACCGACGGCTTCGTGTTCCTGTCGAGCCGCGCGAGCTACGAACTGGTGCGCAAGGCGGCCCGGGTCGGCATTCCGCTGGTGGCGACGATCTCGGCGCCCTCCTCGCTGGCGATCGCGATCGCGAAGGAAGCGGGCCTGCGCCTGGTCAGCTTCTGCCGCGAATCGGGCTACGTCGACTACGGCACGGCCTGAGCGTCGCGCGATCGGGCGGCCGTGCGCGGCGCCGAGCCGGCACGACCACCGGGCCTGAAGGCCCGGCCGCGGCCTTGTTCAGTCGAACTGACGAAAGTCCGGCTTGCGCTTCTCGAAGAAGGCACTGATCGCCTCGCGCGCTTCCGGCGCGCGCAGCATCTCGCCAAAATGCTTCGCCTCCTCCTCCATGCGCGCGGCCACCTCGATATTGCTCCCGGTGCGCTTCATCAGCGCCTTGGTCACGCGCAGCGACGATGCCGGCAGGGCAGCCAGCTTCTGCGCCTGGGCGAGCGCGAAGGCATCGAGCTCGGCGGCCGGCAGCACGCGGTTGACGATGCCGATCCGATGCGCCTCCAGCGCGTCGAAGGCCTCGCCGAGCATCAGCTTCTCGGCCGCGACCTGGTGGCCCGTCAGGCGCGCCAGCAAGAGGCTCGACGCCGCCTCGGGGCACAGCCCGAGCTGGGTGAAGGGCAGCGACAGCTTGGCCGTGTCGGCCGCGTAGACCAGGTCGCAATGCAGCAGCATGGTCACGCCCACGCCCACCGCGATGCCCGGCACCGCCGCGACGATCGGCTTGGCCGCCGTGCTGATGCGGTTCAGGAACTGGAACACCGGCGCATCGGGCGTGTTCGGCGGGACCTTCATGAAGTCTTCCAGGTCGTTGCCGGCGCTGAAATTGCCCTCGCTGCCGCGGATCAGGATCGCGCGCACGGCGCTGTCCTCCTGGGCCGAGGCGAGCGCGTCGGCCATCGCCTGGTACATCGCCGCGGTGATCGCGTTCTTCTTGGCGGGGCGCGCGATCGTGATCGTCAGGACGCCGTTCGCGACGTCGGTCTGGATATCCATCTCACCGTCTCCTCAACTTCTGGCTCGATAAAAAAAGCGGTGCGCGAGCGAGCTGCCCGCGCACCGCCGTCATCGGGTGCGTGACCCGCCTACAGCCGTTCGATGATGCCGGCGGCGCCCATCCCGGTGCCGACGCACATCGTGACCATCCCGTACTTCAGGTTGCGGCGACGCAGCGCGTGCACCACGGTGGCCGCGCGGATCGCGCCGGTCGCGCCGAGCGGGTGGCCCAGCGCGATCGCGCCGCCCATCGGGTTGACCTTCGAGGGATCGAGGCCGAGATCGCGGATCACGGCCAGCGACTGCGCCGCGAAGGCCTCGTTCAGCTCGATCCAGTCGAGATCGTCCTGCTTGAGGCCGGCGGCCTTCAGCGCGGCGGGGATCGCTTCCTTCGGGCCGATGCCCATTATCTCGGGCGGCACGCCGCGCACCGCGAAGCTCACGAAGCGCGCCAGCGGCGTGAGGTTGAACTGCTTGAGCACCTTCTCCGAGACCACGATCAGCGCGCCGGCGCCGTCCGAGGTCTGCGAGCTGTTGCCGGCCGTCACCGAGCCCTTGTTGGCGAACACCGTGCGCAGCTTGGCCAGGCCTTCGGGCGAAGTGTCGGCGCGCGGGCCTTCGTCGAGCTTGAGCTCGCGCGTGCGGATCTCGACCTCGCCGGTGGCCAGGTTCGGGAAACGCTCGGTGATCGTGTAGGGCGAGATCTCGTCGTTGAATTCGCCGGCTTGCTGCGCGGCGAAGGCCTTGCGGTGCGATTCCACCGAGAACGCGTCCTGGTCCTCGCGACTCACCTTCCACTGCTCGGCCACGCGCTCGGCGGTCAGGCCCATGCCGTAGGCGATGCCGACGTCCTCGTTGCGGTCGAAGATATGCGGCGACAGCGAGGGCTTGTTGCCCATCATCGGCACCATGCTCATCGACTCGCAGCCGCCCGCGATCAGCGCGTCCGACTCGCCCACGCGAATGCGGTCCGCCGCCATCGCCAGCGCGGTGATGCCGGAGGCGCAGAAGCGGTTGACCGTGACGCCGCCGACCGTGTTCGGCAGGCCCGCCAGCAGCGCGCCCATGCGCGCCACGTTGAGGCCCTGCTCGGCCTCGGGGATCGCGCAGCCGATGATGGCGTCCTCGATCAGCTTGGTGTCGAGGCCCGGCACCTGCGAGACCGCCGACTTGATCGCGTGGACCAGCAGCTCGTCGGGCCGGGTGTTCTTGAACGCGCCGCGCGGCGCCTTGCCGATCGGCGTGCGGCTGGCGGCGACGATGTATGCGTCTTGCAACTGTTTGCTCATTTGTGGCTCCTGTCGGCCGGCGGCGGCGCGCTCGCGCCCGTGCCGGCCTCATGCAAGGTTGTTCGCGATCCGCTCAGTTGCGCACCGGCTTGCCGGTCTGCAACATGCCCATGATCCGCTCCTGCGTCTTCTGCGTGCCGAGCAGCTCGACGAAGGCGCGGCGCTCCAGCGCGAGCAGCCATTCCTCGTCGACCGTGCTGCCCGCCTCGACGTCGCCGCCGCAAACCGCTTCCGCGATGCGGCTGGCGATGCGGTAGTCGTGCTCGCTGATGAAGCGGCCGTCGCGCATGTTGACCAGTTGCGCCTTGATGGTCGAGATCGCCGAGCGGCCCGCCACCGGGATTTCCTTGGCCTTGAGCGGCGCGCGATAGCCGGTATCGGCCAGCGCCCGCGCTTCCTTCCTGGCCACGTCGAGCAGCTCGAAGACGTTGAACACGATGGTGTCCGAGGGCTTCACGTAGCCCATCGCGCGCGCATCGTGCGCCGAGGCGGATACCTTGGCCATCGCCGCGTTCTCGAAGGACTTGGTGACGAACTTGAGGATCTCGGTGGTCGCGCCCGCCGCCGTGGCGGCTTCCGCCGCGCGCAGCGCCGCTTCCTTGAGGCCGCCGCCGGCCGGCACCAGGCCCACGCCCACTTCCACCAGGCCGACGTAGCTCTCGACGTGCACCACGCGCTTGGCGCTATGCAGCATCAGCTCGCAGCCGCCGCCCAGCGCGATGCCCGAGACGGCCGCCACCACCGGCACGTTGGCGTACTTCACGCGCAGCATGCCTTCCTGGAATTTCTTGACGAACGGCTCGATGCCCTTGGCGCCGCCCATCATGAAGGCGGGCATGGCTTCCTCGAGGTTCGCGCCGGCCGAGAACGGGCCGCCCGGCGTGCCGAGCTTGAGCGAGGTCGGCTGCCAGATCACCACGCCCTTGTAGTCCTTCTCGGCCAGTTCGATGGCCTGCGCCAGGCCGTCGATCACGCCCGGGCCGATGGTGTTCATCTTCGACTTGAACGAGACGATCACCACGTCGTCCTCGCCCGCGCGCTCGTCCACCCAGGCGCGCACCGAATCGGTCTCGAACAGCGTCTTGCCCCAGGAGAGCGGATCGCGGCCGGCCTCGCCGAGCAGCGGCGCGCGGAACACCTGGCGCTCGTAGACGGGCAGCGAGGAACGCGGCACGTACTTGGCCGCCGACGGCGACCACGAACCTTCGGCGGTGTGCACGCCGCCCTTCTCGGCGACCGTGCCTTCCAGCACCCAGGCGGGCAGCGGCACCTTGGCGAGCGCCTTGCCCGCCGCGATGTCCTCCTGCACCCACTCGGCCACCTGCTTCCAGCCGGCGGCCTGCCAGCCCTCGAACGGGCCTTCGTTCCAGCCGAAGCCCCAGCGGATCGCCAGGTCGACGTCGCGTGCGTTGTCGGCGATCGACTCGAGGTGGAAGCCGATGTAGTGGAACACGTCGCGGAACACCGACCACAGGAACTGCGCGTGCGGATGCGAGGTCTCGCGCAGCAGCTTGAGGCGCTCGGCGGGCGGACGCTTGAGGATGCGCGCCACGGTCTCGTCGGCCTTCGCGCCGCCGTCGACGTAGCTGCCCGACTTCGGATCGAGCACCTTGATCGCCTTGCCTTCCTTCTTGTAGAAGCCGGCGCCGGTCTTCTGGCCGAGCGCGCCCTGCTTCACCAGCTCGGCGAGCACGGGCGGGGTTTCATAGACGGGGAAGAACGGATCGTCGGCGAGGTTGTCCTGCATCGTCTTGATCACGTGGGCCATGGTGTCGAGGCCCACCACGTCGGCGGTGCGGAAGGTCGCCGACTTGGCGCGGCCCAGCCGCACGCCGGTCAGGTCGTCCACTTCGTCGAAGCGCAGGCCGAACTTGGCGGCCTCGGTGATCACCGCGAGGATCGAGAAGATGCCGACGCGGTTGGCGATGAAGTTCGGGGTGTCCTTGGCGCGCACCACGCCCTTGCCGACCACGCTGGTCAGGAAGGTCTCGAGCTGGTCGAGGATCTCGGGCCGCGTGTGGGCGGTCGGGATCAGCTCGACGAGGTGCATGTAGCGCGGGGGATTGAAGAAGTGCACGCCGCTGAAGCGCGCCTTCAGCTCGTCGGAGAAGCCGTCCGAGAGCGCCGTGATCGACAGGCCCGAGGTGTTCGAGGCGAAGATCGCGTTCGGCCCGATGTGCGGCGCGACCTTCTTGTAGAGGTCGTGCTTCCAGTCCATGCGCTCGGCGATCGCCTCGATCACCAGGTCGCATTCGGCGAGCTTGGCGAGGTCGTCCTCGTAGTTCGCGGGTTCCAGGTACTTCGCGTCGTCCTTCACGCCGAACGGCGCCGGCGACAGCTTCTTGAGATTCTCGATGGCCTTCAGCGCGATGCCGTTCTTGGGGCCTTCCTTGGCCGGCAGATCGAACAGCAGCACCGGGACGCGCGCGTTGACGAGATGCGCGGCGATCTGCGCGCCCATCACGCCGGCGCCGAGCACGGCGACCTTGCGAATGATGAAATTGCTCACGGGACTCCTCCGGAAAGAACCGCGCGTCGCGCCCGGCAGGCGGGCTTCGGAACGCGCGGCGTGTGAGTGTGCTGGGGCGCCCGGGCCGCCGGCCCGGGCCTCGCGTCAGAACAGCGCTTCGTCGACTTCCATCAGCGTCTTCGAGCCGGCGCGCGCGGCGCGGATGGTGGCCGCCGTTTCCGGCAGCAGGCGCGCGAAGTAGAAGCGCGCGGTGGCCAGCTTCGACTTGTAGAACGGATCGCCCGAGCTTTCCTTGTCGAGCGCCAGGCGCGCCATGCGCGCCCAGAAGTAGGCGAACACCAGGTGGCCGGCGGTACGCAGGTAAGGCACGGCGGCGGCGCCCACCTCGTCCGGGTTCTGCATCGCCTTCATGCCGATTTCCATGGTCAGCTTCTGCAGCTTCTCGCCGATGTCGGCCAGCGGATTGACGAACTCGGCCATCTCCGGCTTCACGCCCTCGGCCTCGACGAACGCGGTGACGATCGCGCCGAACTTCTTGAGCTTGGCGCCCATGTCGCCGAGCACCTTGCGGCCCAGCAGGTCGAGCGACTGGATCGAGTTGGTGCCTTCGTAGATCATGTTGATCCGCGCGTCGCGCACGTACTGCTCCATGCCCCACTCGGAGATGAAGCCGTGGCCGCCGTAGATCTGCATCGCGTGGTTGGTGCACTCGAAGGCGTTGTCGGTCAGGAAGGCCTTGATGATCGGCGTGAGCAGGGCGACCAGGTCGGCCGACTCCTTGCGCACCGATTCGTCGCCGTGCGAGAGCTCCTTGTCGATCTGCAGCGCCGACCAGTAGGTGAAGGCGCGCGCGCCTTCGGCGTAGGCCTTCTGCGTGAGCAGCATGCGGCGCACGTCCGGATGCACGATGATCGGGTCGGCCGGCTTTTCCGGCGCCTTCGGGCCCGTCAGCGAGCGCATCTGCAGGCGCTCCTTCGCGTAGGTCAGCGAGTTCTGGTAGGCGACCTCGGTCAGCCCCAGGCCCTGCATGCCGACCCCGAGGCGCGCCGCGTTCATCATCACGAACATGGCGTTGAGGCCCTTGTTCGGCTCGCCGACCAGCCAGCCGGTGGCGTTGTCGAGGTTCATCACGCAGGTGGCGTTGCCGTGGATGCCCATCTTGTGCTCGATCGAGCCGCACTTGATGCCGTTGCGCTCGCCCGGTTCGCCCGAGGCGTCGGGGATGAACTTCGGCACGATGAACAGCGAGATGCCCTTGGTGCCTTGCGGCGCATCCGGCAGGCGCGCCAGCACGAGATGGACGATGTTCTTCGCCATGTCGTGTTCGCCGCTGGAGATGAAGATCTTGGTGCCGCTGATGGAATAGGCGCCGCCGGTGATCGGCTCGGCCTTGGTGCGCAGGATGCCGAGGTCGGTGCCGCAATGCGGCTCGGTCAGGCACATGGTGCCGGTCCATTCGCCCGACACGAGTTTCGGCAGGTACTGCTGCTGGAGTTCGGGTGCGCCGTGCGCGTGCAGGCATTCGTAGGCGCCGTGCGAGAGGCCGGGATACATGGTCCAGGCCTGGTTCGCCGAGTTCATCATCTCGTAGAGCGCGTTGTTCACGAAGGCGGGCAGCCCCTGGCCGCCGTAGTCGGGATCGCAGCCCAGCGCCGGCCAGCCGGCATCGATGTACTGCCGGTAGGCTTCCTTGAAGCCGGTCGGCGTCTTGACGACGCCGTCGCCCTCGTATTTGCAGCCTTCGCGGTCGCCCACCTGGTTGAGCGGGAACAGCACCTCGGCGCAGAACTTGCCGGCTTCCTCGAGCACCTGGTTGATGGTGTCGGCATCGAGGTCCGCGTGTTTCGGCATCTGCTTCAGTTCGGCTTCGACATTCAGCAACTCATGCAGCACGAATTGCATGTCGCGCAGCGGGGCAACGTACTGTCCCATGACTCTCTCCAAAGATAGGGCACTTGGCTCGAGCCTCGCGCGGGCGTCAGGGCACCGCTACCGGCTCTCGCTCTGATACGAAACGATCGTCTTTTCCAGCGCGGCCCACGTCAGACGCACGCCATCCGGCAGATGCAGGAAACGGGCGTCATGGTGCAGACCGAGCGTGAAGCTGTACAACTCGAAGAGCATCACGTCCGGATCGGTATCCGGGCGCAGATGGCCTTCGTCCTTCGCCTGCGAAATCGCGCGCAGCAGCGCCGCGCGCCAGGCCGTCACGCTCGCGATCAACTGCTCGCGCACCGGGCTGTCCGGCCGGTCGTCGTACTCGACGGCGCCGCTGATGTAGATGCATCCGGTGGTCACTTCCTGGATGCGCTTCTCGATCCAGCGGGCCAGCATCGCACGCAGGCGCGGCAGGCCGCGCGGCTCGCGCAGGCTCGGAAAGAACACCTCGCTCTCGAAGCGGCGGTGATACTCGCGAACCACCTCCACCTGCAGGTCCTCGCGCGAACCGAAATGCGCGAACACGCCGCTCTTGCTCATCTGCATGCGCTCGGCCAAGAGGCCGATCGTCAGACCTTCCAGCCCGTCCCGGCTGGCAAGGTCCAAAGCTGCTTCGAGTATCGCGGCACGCGTCTGTTCGCCTTTTCGCATAAGCTTGATGTCTAAACCGTTCACGGGTAATCCAGAAAATCGAACGGCCGTACTATTATTGAGTGCGGCCGTCGTTCGAACAAGGAAATTATTAGATACCGGTGTCTAACCGCCCCGCTATTGTTGTCAGGTTCGGGCGGAACCGGAAGCAGGGCTTGTCCGCCCCCTCGGATGCATGCCGGGCAGCCTGCGTTCGTTCGCAACGAACGGGCCCGGCGGCGGCCTTTCATCGGCCTGTCATGATCGCGCGTGCGGCCGGCCGTCAGTCGTAGCCGCCCACCGTCAGCAGCTTCATCGCGCCGCGGTAGACCGTGTAGGCCAGCCAATTCAGCAGGCGCTCCATCGGCGGGCGGGCCGCGAAACGGGCCGGATCGATCTCCCTGCCGTCGGCGAAGGCCGCGTCGATCGCCTCGCGCAGCGCCTGGATCTCGGCGTCGTGCTTGACCAGCACCACGTTCGCCTCGTTGTTGAGCATCAGGCTCAGCGCGTCGAGGTTGGACGAGCCGACCGTCGCCCAGTTGTCGTCGACCACCGCCACCTTGCCGTGCAAGATGGTGCGATCGTACTCGGCGACGCGGACCCCCGCCCTCAGCAGGGCATGATAAAGGAATGGCACGGCGGTATCGAGTGCCACGAATTCCTTGCGACCGATCAGTACCCTCACCTCGATGCCGCGCCTTGCCGCATTGGTCAGCGCCCGGCGCAGCTTGCGGCCCGGCATGAAATACGGATTGGCCAGCACCACCGCCTGGCGCGCGCGGCCGATCGCGGCCAGGTAGGCCTTCTCGATCGCGCGGCGGTTCAGCACGTTGTCGCGCGCCACGAAGGCCACGCTCG
Source organism: Burkholderia sp. Cy-637 (assembly GCF_011753175.1). NCBI lineage: Bacteria > Pseudomonadati > Pseudomonadota > Betaproteobacteria > Burkholderiales > Burkholderiaceae > Burkholderia > Burkholderia sp. Cy-637. The sequence continues at coordinate 11,975 of NZ_VWWC01000142.1, forward strand.
GCTCGCTGATGTTGCGCAGCGCGCCGGCCTTGATCCAGCGATGGCTGCGCATCCAGCGCCGGAAGCGCGCCGCGAAGGCCTCGCTGGTCACCACCGGCGGCGCGTATTGCGCATAGCGCTTGTGGCCGGTGCGCACGCGGTACCACTGCACCTCGAAGGCGGCGCGGATGTCGGCCACCGCCGGGCCGGCCAGCTCGACGGCGAAGTCCCAGCGCGGATACGGCAGCGTCTCGCCGTTCTGGTCGTAGTCGTCCACGATGTTGATGCCGCCGCAGAACGCGTGGGAATCGTCGACGCAGGCCAGCTTGCGATGCGTGCGCGAGAAGCCGAAGCGGCCGAACAGGTAGCGGTTGTAGATGCGGTGCTCAATGCCGGCCTCGCCCCAGGTCTCGAACAGCGGCAGGCGCGCCGTGCCGATGCCGTCGGTGATCACGCGCACGTGCACGCCGCGGGCGGCGGCACGCAGCAGCGCGTCCGATACCAGGCGGCCGGCAGGGTCGTCGCAGAAGATGTAGGTTTCCAGCAGCACCGATTGCGAGGCGCTGTCGATGCGGCGCACCAGGGCCGGGAAAAATTCGGCGCCGCCGTCGCAGAGCGTGACGGTATTGCCCGAGGAAAACGCCAGCCGCGACGAGGACCCGCGTTCCTGCAGGAACAGGTCCCGCAGCTGGGTCAGTCGCAGCCGGCCGCCCCCGCTCATGTCCCGCGTGCCGCCAGACGCGCGGGCAGTTGCAGGATCGCCTCGCTGTTGGAGGGCGAATAGCAGCGCGCGGCGGCCTCGCGATAGGGCAGCCAGACGTAATCGGTATGCTCGCGCGGCGAGAGCGTCACGGCGATGCCGGCCGGCACCTCGAGGCTGAACCAATGCTCGGTGTTGCGCGTGACGCCCGGCGCATAGCGATGCCGGTATTGCGGGTAGATGCTGTATTCGATCTGGTGGCGCCAGTCGTGGAGCGCACCCGGCGGCAAGCCCTCGCCGCCCACCACGATGCCCGTCTCCTCGCCCACCTCGCGCACGGCCGTGGCGGCCAGCGGCTCGTCGAGCCAGTCCTTGGCGCCGGTCACGGACTGCCAGAAACCCGGCAGGTCGGCGCGCTTGATGATCAGCACGTCGAGCGCGGCGGTGTGGATCACGACCAGGACGGATTCGGGGATTTTCGGTGGCTTCGTCATGTCTTGCGGTTCGGCGGCCGGGGCTCGGCGAGCCTGCCGGCCGGCAGCTTCGGAACCGGCAGACTGTACCGCAAAACGAAGGCCGACGCGTATCGGGACGGGGCCCGCGGCAATCCGCCGGAACCGCCCGGCACCGCCGACGAGACGCCGACCTCAGGCGCGCGGCAGCAGGATCAGCAGCATGGACAGCGTGGCGATCGAGGCCACCGTCGAGAACAGGATGGTGCGCGACGTCACCTGCGGCTCGCGGCGATAGAACTCGGCGAGCATGAAGGGCCCGGTGCCGGTCGGCAGCGCGGCCAGCACCACGGCCATCGCGACCAGCACCGGCGGCAGGCCGAACACGCGCGCCGACAGCCACCAGGTCAGCGCCGGCTGCACCACCAGCTTGATCGCGGTGAGCAGCAGCGCATCGGGCAGCACGCCGTGCGCGGGCCGCTTCTCGGCCAGGAACAGGCCGAGGCTGACCAGCGCGCAGGGGCTGGCGGCGCCGCCGAGTAGCTTGAGGAAGGTCTCGACGCTGGCCGGCGGCGCGACATGCGCGGCCGATACCAGCGCGCCGACGATCGGCGAGACGATCAGCGGATTGCGGCCCAGCGAGGCCAGTACCTTCAGCGCCAGCCGGTGCGGCGCGCGCTCGCTCTGCAGGCCGATCTCGATCAGCACGATCGCGAAGCCGAACAGCACGCAGGCCACGATGATGGTGACGATGGTGGTCGGCATCAGCCCGGGCGGGCCGAACACCAGCAGGGCCAGGGGAAAGCCGATGTAGCCGGTGTTCGGGTAGGCGGCCGCGATCGCGTCGACGCTGGCGTCGGCGAGCGGCCGGCCGCGCGCGAGGCGCAGCGCCAGCACCGCGCCGAACACGGCGGCGCAGGCGATCGAGAAGGCGGCGATGAAGCGCGGCTGGTCGAGCTGCGCCCAGGTGGCATGCGCCATCACGTCGAACAGCAGCGCCGGCAGCGCCAGCCAGACCACGAAGCGGTTCAGCTCCGAGGCGGCGCTGGGGCCCAGCAAGCCGCGCCGGCGGCAAAGGAAACCGGCCAGGATCAGCGCGAAGATCGGCAGCAGGATGGGCAGCGTGGCGGACACGGCGAGACTCGGCAAGGCAGGAGGGACGAAAAAGCGCCGGCGGCGTGACGGCCGGGCAGGAAAACCGACGAGCCTAACCCGCCCGCTTGATACAATCCAATGCGATTTTTAGTGTCTTCTCATACCTTTTCTGCATCGTGCTCGATATCAAGCCGCTCCGCTATTTCGTCGCGCTGGCCGAAACGGGTCATTTCGGCCGCGCCGCGACGCGCCTGAACCTGTCGCAGCCGCCGCTGTCGCGCCAGATCGCGGCGCTGGAGGCCTCGCTGGGCGTGACCCTGGTCGAGCGCGGCCCGCGCGGCGTGACGCTGACGCCGGCCGGCGAGCGCTTTCGCGACGACGCGAAGGCGATCCTGGCCGCCGTCGAGCGCGCCGCCCACCACGCGCGCGCGGCCGCCTCGGGCGCGGCCGGCAAGCTGACGGTGGGCTTCACGATGTGCGCCGCCTACAGCGTGGTGCCGCGTTACGCGCGCGAGTTCGGCGCCGCCTGGCCGGAGGTCGCGCTGCACCTGCGCGAGACGGTCTCGAACGATCTCGCCGAGCAGGTGCTGAACGGCCATATCGACGCGGCGATCCTGTTCCCCGGGCCGCCGCACGAGGGGCTGGAGCAGCGCATCGTGGTCACCGAGCCGCTGTGCGTGGCGCTCTCGCGCGAGCATCCGCGCGCACGGGCCCGCCGGCTGCGGATCGCCGAACTGGCCGGCGAGCCCTTCGTGATGGCGGTCGAATCGGTCGCGCCGACCTTGCGCGCGGCCATCGTCGGCCACTGCCGCCAGGGCGGCTTCGAGCCGAACATCCGACTCGAGGTGCAGCTGCAGCAGACCGTGCTCGGGCTGGTCGACGAAGGTGTCGGCGTCGCGCTGGTGCCCGAATCGATGCGCCGCGCGCAATGGGCCGACGTGGTGTTCCGCCCGCTGGTCGAAGCGCCGACCATCGAGCAGGCGCTGGTCTGGTCGCCGGCGAATCGCAACCCCTGCCTGGCGCGCTTCCTGGCGATCGCCTGAAGCGTACCGAAGCGCGGCGCCTGCCCTCGCTGTGCCCCTGTGCCCGATCGATGGACGATAAAAAACCCTGCCGGCGTTGCCGCCGGCAGGGTTTTTTTCATGCGTAGCCTGGCGAGAAACCTCAGGCCTTCGGCGCTTCCGGCTGGCGCAGGCGGATATGCAGTTCCTTGAGCTGGCGCTCGTCGACCGGGCTCGGGGCCTGCGTGAGCAGATCCTGCGCGCGCTGGGTCTTCGGGAACGCGATCACGTCGCGGATCGAATCGGCGCCGGCCATCATCGTGACGATGCGGTCCAGGCCGAAGGCGATGCCGCCGTGCGGGGGCGCGCCGTATTGCAGCGCGTCGAGCAGGAAGCCGAACTTCGCCTGCGCTTCCTCCGGCCCGATCTTCAGCGCGCGGAACACCTTGCTCTGCACGTCTTCCTGGAAGATCCGCACCGAACCGCCGCCGATTTCCCAGCCGTTCAGCACCATGTCATAGGCCTTGGCCAGGCAACGGCCCGGGTCGGTCTCGAGGTACTCGAGGTGCTCGTCCTTCGGGCTCGTGAACGGGTGGTGCGCGGCCACGTAGCGGACCTCGTCCTCGTCGTACTCGAACATCGGGAAGTCGATCACCCACAGCGGCTTCCAGCCCGACTCGACCAGGCCGTTGGCCTTGCCGAATTCCGAGTGGCCGATCTTCAGGCGCAGCGCGCCGAGGCTGTCGTTGACCACCTTCGCGCGATCCGCCGCGAAGAAGATGATGTCGCCGTCCTGGGCGCCGGTGCGCTCCAGGATCGCCGCGATCGAGGCGTCGTGCAGGTTCTTGACGATCGGGCTCTGCAGGCCGTCGCGGCCCTTCGCCTTCTCGTTGACCTTGATCCAGGCCAGGCCCTTGGCGCCGTAGATACGCACGAATTCGGTGTAGCCGTCGATATCGCCGCGCGTGAGCTCGCTGCCCTTGGGCACGCGCAGCGCCGCGACACGGCCGTCCTTCGAGTTGGCCGGCGTGCTGAACACCTTGAACTCGACGTCCTTCATGGCATCGGTCAGCTCGGTGAATTCGAGCTTGACGCGCAGGTCCGGCTTGTCCGAACCGAAACGCGCCATCGCTTCCGAATACGGCATCACCGGGAAGCTCGCGTCGAGCTCGACGCCGATCGTCTTCTTGAAGACGTGGCGGATCATTTCCTCGAACAGGTCGCGAATCTCCTGTTCGCCGAGGAAGGAGGTCTCGCAGTCGATCTGGGTGAATTCGGGCTGGCGATCGGCGCGCAGGTCCTCGTCGCGGAAGCACTTGGTGATCTGGTAGTAGCGATCGAAGTTCGCCACCATCAGCAACTGCTTGAACAACTGCGGCGACTGCGGCAGCGCGAAGAACTGGCCCGCGTTGACGCGCGAGGGCACCAGGTAGTCGCGCGCGCCTTCCGGCGTGCTCTTGGTGAGCATCGGCGTCTCGATGTCGATGAAGCCCTGCTCGTCGAGGTACTTACGCACCTCGATCGCCACGCGGTAGCGCAGGCGCAGGTTGTTCTGCATGTGCGGGCGGCGCAGGTCGAGCACGCGATGCGTGAGGCGCGTGGTTTCGGAGAGGTTGTCGTCGTCGAGCTGGAACGGCGGCGTGACCGACGGGTTCAGCACCGTCAACTCGTGGCACAGCACCTCGATCTTGCCGCTCTTGAGGCCCGCGTTGATCGTGCCGTCCGGACGGCCGCGCACCAGGCCCTTGACCTGGATGCAGAACTCGTTGCGCACGCCTTCGGCGGTCGCGAACATCTCGGCGCGATCCGGATCGCACACCACCTGCACGAGGCCTTCACGATCGCGCAGGTCGATGAAGATCACACCGCCGTGATCGCGGCGGCGATGCACCCAGCCGCACAGCGACACGGTTTGGCCCAGCAGGTGTTCGGTCACGAGACCGCAGTATTCAGTTCGCATCGACATGATGTTTGCTTTCGTTCGGTTTTTGATCAACGGGGCGCGGCTGGCGCCCGGAAATTACAGCGGCGGCTCGACGGGCGGCCGCGCCGGTGCGGGCACGGGCACCGAGGGCGCGACCACGCCCATCGAGACGATGTACTTCAGCGCGGCGTCGACCGACATGTCGAGCTCGACCACCTCGCTTTTCGGCACCATCAGGAAGAAACCCGAGGTGGGATTCGGCGTGGTCGGCACGTAGACGCTCACGTACTCTTCCTTCAGGTGGTTGACCACGTCGCCGCCCGGCACGCCGGTCAGAAACGCGATCGTATAGGACCCGCGGCGCGGGTACTCGATCAGCAGCGCCTTGCGAAAGGCGTTGCCGCTGCTCGACAGCAGCGTGTCCGAGACCTGCTTGACGCTGGTGTAGATCGGCCCGACCACCGGGATGTGCCGCACCACCGCATTCCACCACGTGACCAGCTTCTGGCCGATGAAATTCTGCGTGGCCAGCCCGACGATGAAGATGAAGGCCAGCGTCAGGACCGCGCCGATGCCGGGCAGGTGGAAGCCCAGCAGCCGCTCGGGCTGCCAGGATTCGGGCAGCAGCAGCAAGGTCTGGTCCATGATGCCGATCACCGAGCCGAGCACCCACAGCGTGATCGCCAGCGGAACGAGGACCAGCAGGCCGGTCAGGAATACCGTTTTGAGGGTCGTCTTCTTCATCATCTGCCGTCAGGTAAGCACGCCGGAGCTCGGCACGCACAAGCCGCCGCCCGGACCGGGCGCCGGACGAGTCAGGTATCGCTGGCGGCGGCCGGCGCCGCCGGAGCCGCTGCCGCGGGTGCCGCTGCCGGCGCGGCGGCGGGCTTGG
>NZ_VWWC01000143.1:0-17863 GCF_011753175.1 Burkholderia sp. Cy-637
ACAGCAGGCCGTCCTCGGCGAGGCGCGCGTCGAGCGCGCGCAGCGCGCGCTCCTGGGCCTGGCGGTCGAAATAGATCAGCACGTTGCGGCAGAAGATGAAGTCGTAGCGCCCCTCGTCGGCCGCCTGCCCGGGGCCGCCCAGCCCGCGCCGCCTGGCCCCGCGACAACGCCCCGCGCCTCGGCTTCGCGCGTGCGGCGGAACGCGAAGGCCAGCGGAATCTTCGCCGAGCTCATCGCCTGGCGCATCACCACGCCGGTCTCGGCCGGCCCGACGAACAGCAGGCCGTCCTCGGCGAGGCGCGCGTCGAGCGCGCGCAGCGCGCGCTCCTGGGCCTGGCGGTCGAAATAGATCAGCACGTTGCGGCAGAAGATGAAGTCGTAGCGCCCCTCGTCGGCCGCCTGGCCGGGGCCGCCCAGCTCGAGCAGGTTGGCGCGGCGAAAACGCACGCAATCGCGGATCCGCGCATCGAGCCGCCAGCCGTCGGCGGTCGGCGTGAAATGGCGGGCACGAAACTCCAGCGCGTGGCCGCGAAACGAATTGCGGCCGTACTCGGCGCGCTGCGCCTGCGCGATCGCGCGTGCGCTGATGTCGAGCGCGTCGATCTGCAGGCGCGCCGGATCGATGCCGGCGTCGACCAGGGCCATCGCCGCCGAATAGGGTTCCTCACCGGTCGAGCATGGCGCGCTCAGCACGCGCAGCGGCAGCGAAGGTTCGGCGCGCAGCCGTTCGAGCGCGCGCGCGGCCAATGCGACGAAGGCCTCGCGTTCGCGGAAGAACCAGGTCTCGGGCACCACGCACTGCTCGATCCAGGCGCGCTGCTCGTCGGCCGAGGCCAGCAGCAGGCGCCAGTGGGCATCGAGATCCTCGTCGTTCAATTGCCGCGCGCGCTGCATCACCGCCGGCGACGCGGCGGCGGCCTCGCCGGCCAGCATCGCGGCGATCCGCTCGGCCAGCGCGCGCGCCACGAAATCGGCGCCGAGCGAATCGGAATCGATGCCGGTCTCGCGCGCCAGCCAGTCGTGGATGCGCATCAGGTTGGCACTCGTCATCGGCGTTCTCCGGCCCGGGCGTCGAGGCTGTCGGCGGCGCCCTGGCCGTCGCCCGCATCCGCGGCCTCGCGCGCCGCGGCGGCATACAGCAGCGCGCGCGCCTCCTCGCCCAGCAGATGACGCACCGTCACCCACTGCAGCACGCCATGCGCATCGTGCGCGACCGGCCCGAGCCAGCGCGCGTGCGGCGTATCGATGCCGCCGTCGTCGAACGCCGCCGGGTCGAGCCGCGCGGTCTGCGTGGCATGCTCGACGATCAGCCCCAGCAGGCGCTCGCCCTCGGCCGCGGCCGGCTCGGCATCGCCGTGCAGCGGCAGGCGCACGCGCACGATCACCAGCCGCGTGGAGCGCAGCGGCGCGGCGGCGCGGCCCAGCGCGAGCCGCGACACGTCGATCACCGGCACCGGCACGCCGCGATGGATCACGATCCCGGCCACCCAGGCGGGCGCGCCCGGGATCGGCTTGGCGGCGGCCAGCGGCAGCACCTCGGCGATGTCGGCGGCATCGAGCGCATACCGCGCGCCCTCGAGTTCGAACAGCAGGAACAGCATGGTGGGGCGGGTCGCGGCGCTCACGCCTCGACCTTGAAGCGCGAGACGCTGGTGCGCAGCCCGTTGGCGACCAGGGTCAGGTCGTCGATCGCCTGCGAGGACTGGCGCAGCGATTCGGCCGTCTGCTGGGCCGCCTCGGACAGTTGCGAGAGCGCCTGGGTGATCTGCTCGGCGCCGCTGGCCTGGGTCTGCATGCCCTCGTTGACGAGCTGGAAGCGCGGCGCGAGGGTCTGCACCTCGGTGATGATCTGCGAGAGCTGGGTGCCGACCTGCTGCACGTCGAGCATGCCGCGCCGCACTTCCTCGGAGAACTTGTCCATGCCCATCACGCCGGCCGACACGGCCGACTGGATCTCCTTGACGGTCTGCTCGATGTCGTAGGTCGCCACCGCGGTCTGGTCGGCCAGGCGGCGGATCTCGGTGGCCACCACGGCGAAGCCGCGGCCGTATTCGCCGGCCTTCTCGGCCTCGATCGCCGCGTTCAGCGACAGCAGGTTGGTCTGGTCGGCGACCTTGGTGATGGTGGCCACCACCTGGTTGATGTTGAGCGCCTTCTCGTTGAGGATCGCCAGCTTGGCGTTGACCGAGCCGGCCGCGTCCATCACGCTGCGCATGGTCTCGCCCATCTGGGTCAGGCCGTTCTGGCTCATGCCGGCCAGGGTGGCCGACTGCTCGGCCACCGTCGACACCTCGTTCATGGTGTGCAGCAGGTCGCGCGAGGTGGCGAAGATCTCGCGCGAGGTGGCGCCGATCTCGGTGGTGGTGGCGGCCGTCTCGTTGGCGGTGGCCTGCTGCTCGCGCGAGGTGGCGGCGATCTCGGCCACCGAGGTGGTGACCTGCAGCGAGGACTGCTGCGCCTGCGCGACCAGCGAGGTGATCTCGTCGGCCATGCGGTTGAAGCCGGTCTCGAGCGTGCCGAACTCGTCGCGCCGGCCGAGCTGCAGGCGCTGGGTCAGGTCGCCGGTGCGCATCACGTCGTGCACGCCGACCAGTTCCGCCATCGGCCGCATCACCGCGCGATACAGCAGCCAGCCCATCACCAGCGCGGCCACCAGCTCGACGGCCACCACCGTGGCCAGCGTGATCTGGGTGCTCGACACCGATTCGCGGATCGACTGCGCCGACTGATCGGCGAAGCTGCGATTCTCGGTAACCAGGATGTTGGCATTGCGGATCACGTCCTCCCACACCGGCGTGCAGCGCGCGTAGGCGCTCACCGCGTCGGCGTGCGAACCGCTGCGTGCCTTCTGCACGGCATCGGCCAGCAGCGGCAGGTAGCGCTCGTAGACGCCGCGGAAGGTCGCGAAACGCTGGCGATCGTCCTCGCGGAAGGTCGATTTCTGGTAGGTGGTGGAAAGCTTCTCGAATGCATCGAGCATGCCGGGGATCTTGTCGAGGTCGGCGGCCGAGGCGGCCGCGTCGGCATCCACGAAGATGGCGCGTTGCATCGCCGTGTAGGACTCGTTGGCCGAGGCGCGCAGCGAGGTGGCCAGGTACACGCCAGGCAGCGAATCGCGCTGGATGCTGTTGGTTTCCTCGTCGATCAGGCGCAGCTTGGTGTAGGAGAAGCCGGCCATCACCAGCATCAGCACGAACAGCGCGCCGAAGCTGAGCAGGATCCGGTTGCCGAGCGTGATCCGCGCGCCGGCGGACTTGGAAGGATGCTCGATGCTTGCGCGAGGCGACACGTTGGCCATGTTTTCGATGTGGGTAGTCAGCGGATGCGTTCGGGAGCCGTCGCGGCACGGACGGCATGGCGCCCGGCGGGGCGCGAGCCAGCACGAGTGTACTGTCTTTACGGCCGCCTAGACAGCCCGGGCGGGCCCGGCGTGGCGGGCGCGCAGCGGTGGCGCGCGGCTCGCGCCGGCGGCGGTCCCTCGAAACAGGGACGGAAGGATGCGCGGCAGGTTCGAGGCGGGAGGAAAAGGCGCGGGAGAGGCGGCCGGGAACCGCTCGCGCCTGAGCGGGCGCGCCCGCTCAGGCGCGCGGCGAGGCCTTGGGCAGCGCGAGACCGGTCATGAAGCCGCGCGCGGTGTAGCGCATCAGGATCTCGCCGCGATGCTTGCCGGCGGCGGCCCGCACGAAGGCCAGGCCGAGCCCGAAGCCGCCGCGCTGGGTGCCGGGCCCGTGGGTCAGGCGCACGAAGGATTCGGTGGCGCTGGCGCGCAGCTCGGGCGCGATGCCCTGCCCTTCGTCCTCGACACCGACCAGCCAGTCCTCGCCGTCGTCGGCGATCAGGCAGCGCACCTCGGCGCCGGCCGGCCCGTACTTGAGCGCGTTGTCGATCAGGTTGGCGACCGCGCGCGTGAGCATCATCCGGTCGCCGATGCAGAGGCACTCCAGCTCGGGCACCCCCACGCTGATCCGGCTGCCCATGTTGCCGGCCTTCTCCCAGAGCTGGTCGGCCGCGTCGAGCAGCACCTCGTTGAGGCTGACCAGCTCGGTCGGCTGCTTCTCCGATTGCGCGCGGGTCAGCTGGATGAAGCCGTCGGCCAGCGCCAGCGCGCGGCGCGCATGCAGCTCGATGCGTTCGAGCAGCAGGGGCATCTCGCCGTGGGTGGCGCGGTAGGTGTCGAGCAGCGAGAGGATCGAGCTCTGCGGCGCGCGCATGTCGTGCGAGAGGAAGTCGAGCACCTCGTCGCGCTGGCGCAGCGTGCGATAGGAATTCGAGTGGTAGCGGATCCGCGCGATCATCTCGATCGGGTCCGGCAGCTTGACCAGGTAATCGTTCGCACCGGCGACGAAGGCTTCGCGTTTGGCCAGCGGATCGTCGTTGACCGAGAGTACGATGATCGGCACCAAGGCCGTGAAGGCCTCCGCGCGCCAGGCGCGCACCATCTCGAGCCCGTCGATGTCCGGCATCACCAGATCCTGCAGGATCACGCTCGGGCGCACCTCGCGCGCGATCTCCAGCGCGGCGTGCGCGTCCGTGCAGACATGCAGCGCGATGTCGGATTCGGCGGCGAGCAGACGACGCACCACCTCGCCGACGAACGCCTGGTCGTCGACGAGCAGCACCGAAATGCCGGATTCATGCGAATCCGGCGCGTAGTCCGTATTGGTTGTTCCGTTCATGGAGTCGTCGCGTGTGCCGTCGCCCGCCGCCAGGGATGGACAGCGGCTGGGTCCATGCGGGGGCGGCTCCGCCTGCGCCCTCTCTGGCGCACTTCCGGTTGTGAATTCCCGGTTTTCGGCGGCATTGCTTCTTTTAGAGAAATATAACTTAATGATTCTAAACGATTTTTATATTTCACGCTGGGGAATCCGACGCACTGGGCATGCGCCATGCTCGTTTGCGACGCAATCGCAGACGACATCCTGAGCAAGCCGCCGGGGCAACCGCCGCGGGCGAAAAAAACCGGCCGCGCCGGGCTTGCGCCACGACGCGGCCGGATTCGCCGCGAGCCGCCTCGGCAAAGGCGTTCAGCCGGGTTGGCGGACCACCATCAGGCGCGGCTCGGTCATGTCCTCGATCGCATAGCGGATGCCCTCGCGACCGAGCCCCGAATCCTTGACGCCGCCATAGGGCATGTTGTCGACGCGGAACGAGGGCACGTCGTTGATCACCACCCCGCCCACCTCGAGCTCGTCCCAGGCGCGATGCGCATGCGACAGCGAATCGGTGAACACGCCGGCCTGCAGGCCGAAATCGCTGTCGTTGACGCGCGCCAGCGCATCCTCGAAGCGCTCGAAGGGTTCGAGCAGCGCGACCGGCCCGAAGGCTTCCTTGCGATAGAGGTCCTGATCGCGGCCGACATGCTCCAGCAGGGTGGCCTCGAACATCGCACCGTCCACCTTGCCGCCGGCCACGATCTTCGCGCCGGCCTGCACCGCCGCCTCCATCCAGCCGGCCAGGCGGCGCGATTCCGATTCGGAGATCATCGGGCCGACGAAGGTTTGCGGATCCTTCGGGTCTCCCATCTTCAGCGCGCGGGTCTTGGCGACCAGCTTCTCGCGCAGCGCCTCGTAAAGGCTTGCGTGCACCAGGATCCGCTGCACCCCGATGCAGCTCTGCCCCGATTGATAGAAGGCGCCGAACACCAGCCGCTCGACCACGTAGTCGAGCCGCTCGCGCTGGTCGGCGTCGACGATCGCGGCCGCGTTGCCGCCCAGTTCGAGCACCACCTTCTTCTTGCCGGCCTTCTGCTTGAGGTCCCAGCCCACCGCCGGCGAGCCGGTGAAGGAGAGCAGCTTGAAGCGCGCGTCGGTGGTGAACAGGTCGGCGCCGTCGCGATGCGCGGGCAGGATCGAGAAGGCGCCCTTGGGCAGGTCGGTCTCGGCCAGCACCTCGCCGATGATCAGCGCGCCGATCGGCGTGCGGCTGGCCGGCTTGAGCACGAACGGGCAGCCCGCCGCGATGGCCGGCGCGACCTTGTGGGCGGCCAGGTTCAGCGGGAAGTTGAACGGCGAGATGAACGAGCAGGCGCCGATCGGCACGCGCTTCACGTAACCCGAATAACCCTGGGCTCGCTTGGAGATCTCCAGGTCGACCAGCTCGCCGCGGATGCGCACCGATTCCTCGGCGGCCACCCGGAAGGTGTCGATCAGGCGCGTGACCTCGCCCTTCGAATCGTTGATCGGCTTGCCGGCCTCGATGCACAGCGCGTCGGCCAGCTCGTCGAAGCGCTCGCGAAAGCGCGTCACGCAGTGATCGAGCACGGCCTGGCGGCGGAACGACGGCCAGGCGGCGAACGGCTTCTCGGCCTCGACGGCGGCCGCGATGGCCGCGTCGATCGCCTTCGCGTCGGCCAGCGCGACGCGCGTGGCGACCTTGCCGCTGTACTTGTCGGTGACTTCGAGATCGGTGTTGGCCTGCACGGCCTGGTTGGCGAGGTAGTACGGGTAGCTTTCCTTCAGCATGGCTTGCCTCCGGTCGGGGGATGCGGGAATCGGCGGCGCCGCGCGCGAGGCGCGGCACCGCGAGGGGGAAACACTCAGAGCTGCGCGGACAGGCGCGGGATCTCGCGGTTCAGGATCCGTTCGTTGTCCGAGTAATCGATCGGCACGTCGACCAGGTGCACGCCCGGCGTGGCGAAGCAGTGTTCGAGCAGCGGCCCGAGCGCGTCGGCCGATTCGGCGCGATGGCCCTGCGCGCCATAGCTCTTCGCGTAGGCGACGAAGTCGGGGTTGTCGAGCGTCATCGCGTAGTCGGGGAAGTTCATGTTCTCCTGCTTCCAGCGGATCATGCCGAAGGCATCGTCGCGCAGCAGCACCACCACCAGGTCGAGCTTCAGGCGCACGGCGGTCTCGAGTTCCTGCGAATTCATCATGAAGCCGCCGTCGCCGCAGATCGCCACCACCTTCTTCTGCGGATGCACGATCTTGGTGGCAATCGCCGAGGGCAGGCCCGCGCCCATCGAGGCCAGCGCGTTGTCGAGCAGCAGCGAGTTCGGCTCGTGGGCGCGCCAGTAGCGCGCGAACCAGATCTTGTACATGCCGTTGTCGAGACAGGCGATGCCGTCCTCCGGCAGCGCGCGCGACAGGTCGTGCACCACGCGCACCGGGTGCAGCGGGAAGCGCGGATCGTCCTCGCCCTTCTTCAGGTGCTCGTCGAAGCGCTCCTTGATTAGCATGAAGCGCGAGAAGTCCCAGCTCTGCTTCGGCGCCAGCGCCTCCTTCATCTGCCAGACCGCGTTGGCGATGTCGCCCACCACCTCGATCTGCGGGAAGTAGACCGGATCGACCTGGGCGCCCAGGAAGTTCACGTGGATCACGGTCTTGTCGTTGCTGCGCATGAAGAACGGCGGCTTCTCGATCACGTCGTGGCCGACGTTGATGATGCAGTCGGCATGGTCGATCGCGCGGTGCACGAAGTCGCCGTCCGAGAGCGTGGCGTTGCCGAGCCACAGCGGATGCGTCTCGTCGATCACGCCCTTGCCCATCTGGGTGGTGAAGAACGGGATGCCGGTGGCGTCGACGAACTCGCGCAGCATGCGCGCGCTGGTCTTGCGGTTGCCGCCCGCGCCGATCATCAGCAGCGGATGGCGCGCCTGGTGGATCGCCTCCACCGCCCGCGCCACGGCCTTCTCCTCGGCCACCGGGCGGCGGCTATAGCTGGCCGGGATCGGCTTGCCGTCGCCCTCCTCGTGCGCGATGTCCTCGGGCAGCTCGAGGTGGGCGGCGCCGGGGCGCTCGTCCTCGGCGCGCCGGAACGCCTCGCGCACCGCCGAGGGGATATGCCCGATCGAGACGATCTGGCGCGTCAGCTTGGTGAGCGGCTGCATCATGTCGACCACGTCGACGATCTGGAAGTGTCCCTGCTTGCTGGTCTTGATCGGCTTCTGGCCGGTGATCATCAGCATCGGCATGCCGCCGAGCTGCGCATAGGCGGCGGCCGTGACGAAGTTGGTGGCGCCGGGGCCGAGCGTGGACAGGCACACGCCCGCCTTGCCGGTCAGCCGCCCGTAGGTGGCGGCCATGAAACCGGCGGCCTGCTCGTGGCGCGTGAGCACCAGCTTGATCCGCGAATGGCGGATCGATTCGAGCAGGTCGAGGTTTTCCTCGCCGGGAATGCCGAACACGTATTCGACGCCTTCGGCTTCCAGCGCCTTGACGAACAGATCGGATGCTTTCATGGGGACTCTCGGTGGATACCGCCCGACCGGCTTACGGCGCGGGCGGTGTGGCAAACGCCCGGGTCGGCCTACGACCCGGGCGGCTCGTTACCTGCAGATGGACCAGATTGAAAAGCATGCCGCGCGCGGCCGGTGCCGGACTTCGGCGCCAGCGTCCGCGGCGGACGACGGGTTTGATTGTAGGAGATCGCGCCGGACGCTGCAGCGATGGCGGGCGCCGTGCAGCGCCAGCGGAAACGAAAGGAATTCGTCAGGAGAAAGCGGGCATCACCACTGGCAGGCGGTGCTGTCCGAGGTGAAGCTCCCGGGATCGTCGACGAAGCCGACGCTGCGGCGCGGCGAGGTTTTCGTGTAGCTCATCGACTCGACGATCGCGCCCTGGCTGAGCATCCGGTACTCGCCGCCCAGCCGGCCGTCGATCACCTCCACCCAGGTGCGATCGAATTCGTCGGGGCGGCCCGGAGCAAGCTCGGTGCCGTGCTCGGACTTCAGCACGATCGGGATCACCGTCTTCGATCCCTTGTAGCGCACGTAGCCGCCCGACCAATTCGTGTCGCTGTCGTAGAACATGCGGAACTCGAAGCGGATCGGCGCGGCGCCCTCGCTGCTCCGGAAGCAGCGCACGTCCTGCTCGATCCTCGCCTGCGCCGCGCCGGCGGCCAGGCCGAGCAAGAGCACGGCGGGCAACAGGGACCTCGGGCCGAGGCGAGGCCTCGCCATGCTTCGCTTCATGATCGCGCTCCGTATCGATGCGCCGGTGTCGATGGCTTCATGGGCAGGCGTGACCAGCGCCTCATTCCATCGCCAGGCGCGCCGTCACTTCCTGCTGGTCCAGCTCGCGCTCGAGCTGGTGCAGCACCTCGTCGTGGATCTCGCCGGCGCGATGCATGCGCAGCATCTCGGCGCGCCCGGCCGCCACCGCGGCCAGCACCACGTCGTAATGGGCGTGCACGTCCTCGGTCGGGAAGGCCGGCTCGTGCTCGAAGCGCTCGGCGATCGACATCCGGTAGCCGTACTGCTCGAGCAGGCGCGGGTGGATCACCTTGCCCTCGGCGTCGCGTACCAGCGGCTGGATCGCGGCCAGCTGCGCGCGGCTCATGCGTGCCCAGGCACGCGGCTCGGTGAGATGCCGCGAGTTCGGCACATGGCCGTCGTGCGGCGACACCAGCCGGATCAGCGGGCCGATGGTGGTGCCCTGCAGCAGCACCGTGACCAGGATCACCGCGAAGGCGGCCACCAGGATCATGTCGCGGCCGGGCATCGCCTCGGGCAGGGACAGCGCGATCGCCAGCGTGACCACGCCGCGCATGCCGGCCCAGCTCATCACGGTGGCGGCGCGCCAGTCCGCATGCAGGCCGGCGCGGCCGAACCAGCGGCGCGGCAGCTTCAGGAACTCGACCGCGAAGATCCACAGGAAACGCGAGCCGATCACGGCCGCCAGCACCGCCAGCAGCATCGGCGTCATGCTCGCGAACACCTCGCCGAAGCCGCCCAGGCGCACCAGCACGCCGCGCAGCGACAGCCCGATCAGCACGAACACCAGGGCCTCGAGCAGGAACACCATGATCTTCCAGAAGGCGGTGGAGCGCACCCGCACCATCGCGCTGAAGATCTCGTGCTGGTGCCAGCCCAGCATCATGCCCATGGTCACCGTCGAGATCACGCCCGACACTTCCAGGGTCTCGCCGGCGATATAGCTGACCCAGCCGCCCAGCACCGCCGAGATCGTGATCAGGTAGTCGTCGGAGAGCAGCTTGATGAAGCGGATCAGCGCCCAGCCGACGATGAAGCCGACCGCCACGCCGCCCAGCCCCAGCTCGGCGAAGCGCAGCACCGCGCCCTGGAAGCTGAACGCGCCGGTCAGCGCGGCGGCCGCCGCGAAGCGGTACAGCACCAGGCCGGCCGCGTCGTTGAGCAGGCTCTCGCCTTCGAGCAGCACCATCAGCCGGCGCGGCAGCGCGACCCGTTCGAGCACCGCCTTGGCGGCCACCGCGTCGGGCGGCGAGACGATCGCGCCGAGCGTGAAGCAGGCCGCCCAGGGCAGCGAGGGCACCGCCCAGTGCACGGCCAGGCCGACCGCCAGGGTGGTGAACACCACCGCGCCGATCGCCAGCATCATGATGCCGCCGAGGTTGCGCTTGAACTCCTCCCACACCGAGAAATAGGCGCCGTCCACCAGCAGCGGCGGCAGGAACACGATCAGCACCAGGTCGGGATCGAGGTTGATGGGCGGCAGGCCCGGCACGAAGGCGATGCCCGCGCCGCCGACCAGCAGCGCGGCGGCGGGCGGCAGCCTCAGGCGTTTGGCGACCAGTTCGAGCACGACGATCGCGGCGATCGACAAGAGGATCAGCTTGAAGGCCGACACGGGAGACATGGAAGCTCCTTCTCCTTGGAGGGGAAACGGGTTGCGGACAGGGTCGCGAAGGATTGCGAACGGTCGCGCGATTACACCATGAGGGCTTGCGCGGCGTCGAGCGGAGAAATGTCAAACGGGATTGAACACGGCGGCGCGTGCCACATGGCTGTCACGCAAGCCGGCCGGGCGTGTGCATGCGAGGGAAACATTGTCGGGGAATCAACCCCGGACGCCAAAGCCGGGTATCGCCGAATACGAAAGGGTTTCGATGACGCAAATATTATTGAATAAAGATGCGAAATTTTCGAAAATCGAAACCCAATCCATTCCCCTTGATATTCTTCATTCTCTTGCTAGACTTTCCCCATTCCGGCATTCGGCAATTAAACAATTGATGACGATAATGAAAATATCAAACATCAGCTCGCGCCCACCGCCTCGTTCGCAGCATCCGATAACGCACAAAACCTCCAATTGACATCAAGAACGAATCACCCCACTTCAATTCAAATCCAGAAAAATCCAGCATAAATCATCATCCCGAGTCGATACGCGACAGAGCCGGCACGAGCTGAACCGTCAAAGGATTTTTCCGTTCAACGCAAAGTCTTTTCCAGGAGCATCAACATGCATCGACGCGATATTCTCAAGATGTCCGGCGCGGCATTGGCCAGTACGCTAGTGTCACTGCTGGAGAGTCGTCCCGCGCAGGCCCAGGGCGTGCCGGCCATCGAGCGTGATGTTTGCGTGATCGGCGGGGGATCCGCGGGAACCTACATCGCCACCCGCCTGCACGACGCCGGCAAGAGCGTGACGCTGCTGGAACGCAAGGACCACCTCGGTGGTCATGCGGAAACCCATATCGATCCGGGCACGGGCACCCCGATCAATGTCGGCGTCCTGTATTTCGAACAAACGCCCGTGGTGCTCGACTACTTCAAACGACTCGATGTGGAGTCCATCGTCAATCAACCCGGTGCCGGCAACAACGCCGCGTTGAGCATCGATCTGCGCACGGGGCTTCCGCTCTCGAACGCCACCCCGCCGTCGCAAGCCGATATCGGCCGCGCACTGGCGACCTACCAGCAGATTCTCGCCACGACGTACCCCTATATCGATGCCGGATTCCAGCTTCCCGACCCGGTCCCGGCGGAGCTCCTCGAACCGTTCGCCGATTTTGCGACGAAGTACGGCCTGCAAGCGCTGGTCCCGACCATCTTCCAGTACAACCAGGGGGCCGGCGATCTGCTCAGAAGTCCTACGCTATACGTCATCAAGCTGTTCGGCCGGGGCGTGGTCGACGCCATTCTCGGCAACGGATTCCTGAGTATCAAGGGGGGAACGGCGCAACTCTACGACAAGGCAGCCCGGTATCTTGGCAATAGCGTCGTGCTGAATGCGCGCCTGAGGCTGATCCAACGCGGCGACTCGCGCATTCGAGTCATGGCGGACACGCCGACAGGCTCCCTGACCATCCTTTGTCGCAAGCTCGTCTGGTCGGCACCGCCTACCCTGGGCAACCTGGCCGACGTCGATCTCGATCGGCGCGAGGCATCGGTGTTCGGCAGATTGCAGTCGAGGTGCTACGCAGTCGGCCTGGCAAGGATTTCCGGTCTGCCGCAGGGGATCTCCATCGTCAACCGGGCGCCCGACAGGCCCTACAACCTGCCGCCGCTTCCGTGCCTGTATACGCTGATCCCGACCCTTCCCGGGCTCTACCTCGTCCTGTTCGGCGCGGAATCGCCGCAACCGGTGGACCTCATCAAGACACAGATCCGACTCCAGGTCGAATCGCTGGCCCAGGCCGGCACGTACCCGGTTCATTTCGACGGGTTCGAGGTCTTGAGCAACCATACGCCGTTCCAGCTCGGCGTTTCCGCACCGGAGATCGCGGCCGGGTTCTACACCAGGATGAACGCGCTGCAGGGATACCGAAACACCTACTACAACAGCGCGGCCTTCCAGACCAACGACTCTTCGCTGATCTGGCAGTTCACGGACGCGCTGCTGCCTCGGATCCTCGGCGCGCTGGGCTGAGGCCAGTTTCCCGGTGCAGCGGGAGCGGCCAACGCAACGGGACCCACGGTTCCCGCGTTGCCGCTTCGGTACCCGGCGAGCCGGGATGCCGACACGTCAGTGCAACGGCAGCCCGGCGCCGGCCCAGCGCGCCGCATAGCTCACCAGGTACAGCACCAGCCCGATCAGGCCGCCCACCACCGTGCCGTTGATGCGGATGCTCTGCAGGTCCTTGCCGATATTGAGCTCGACCTGCCGCGACATCTCCTCGCTGTCCCAGTTGCGCACCGTGTCGCTGATATGCCGCGTGAGGAAGGCCGCGAACTCGGGCGCCATCTCGGCGGCCGCCTTCTCGACGTGCTCGTTCATCGATTCGCGCAGCGCCGGGCTGGCCGCCAGCCGCTCGCCGAGCCAGCCGCCCAGCGCGGCGGCCTGCCGGTGCAGCAGCGAATCCTCGCGCGCCAGATCGGCCTTGAGCCAGTCGCGCAACTGGCTCCAGAGCTCGGCCACGTAGCCGTTGAAGGCCTCGCCGTCGCGCAGGTAGCGCTTGAGTTCCTCGCCCTTCTCGATGAACGCGGGATCGGCCTTGAGCCGCTCGACCAGGCGCGCGGCCGTGGCGTCGAAGCTGCGCCGCAGCCGGTGCTCCGGATCCTCGCCGATCTGGATCAGCACGCGCGTCACCGCGTTGGCGATCAGCTCGGCGCCGTGCTCGCCGAGCCAGGCGGTCGGCATCACGCGCTCCATCTTCGGATATTCGCCCTTGAGCCAGTCGACGATGTAGGAGGCGATCGCGCCGCGCTGCTCGGGCTCGCGCAGCAGCGCGACCAGCTGGGCGATGCCGTCGTCGAGCAGTTGCTGGTGGCGGCCGTCGCGCGTGAGCGTGTCGAGGATCGCGCCGGCCGAACGCGACAGGTCCACCTTGTCGAAGGCGGCGTGCAGCGCGTCCTTGACGAAGCGCTGGATCCGCGCGTCGTCGGTCATCTCCAGCGCGAAGCCGATCAGCCGCGTCGCGTAGCCGCCGAGCACCCGGGTATTGGCGGGCTCCACCAGCCATTGGGCGAGACGCGCGGCCGGGTCGTGGCGCTGGATCAGCGCGACGATCGAGGCCGGATCGAGGAAGCGCTCGCGCACGAACTGCGCGAGATTGTCGGCAATGCGCGCCTTGTTGCGCGGCACGATCTCGGTATGGCGCGACACGATCGGGATCGGCACGCGCCGGAACAGCGCGGCGACCGCGAACCAGTCGGCCAGCGCGCCCACCATGGCGGCCTCGGCCACCGCCTTCACGCCGTCGATCCACGGCCCGCCGGGCACCGCCAGGGTGAGCGCGAACACCGCCGTGACGGCGAGCAGCAGCGCCAGCGCGCGGCGCTTGCTGGCCTTCAGTTCGGCTGACTTGTCGCGCATCGTCGCGTATCGGTATCGCCGGGCGAATCGGCGGAGGTGAGGAAGCGGACCATCAGCACGGTGTCGACGAAACCGCCCGGCACGCTCAGCGCGCGCGGCTCGACGCCGTAGACCTCGAAGCCCGCGCGGACGTACCAGTCGCGCACGCGCGGGTCGGCGCCGGCAACCGCCAGGGTGAGTTGCGCGAGTTCCTCGGCCGCCTCGGCGAGCACCGCGTCGAGCAGCGCGCGGCCGACGCCGAGGCCGCGCACGCGCGCCTCGACGAACACGCCCCACAGCACGCCCTTGTGGCGCTCGCGCGGGCCGGGCTCGCGCCGCAGGCCGGCCATGCCGACGATCTCGCCGTCGCGATAGGCGCCGAACACGGCGGTGCCCGCCAGGCGCTCCACGAAGTGGTCGAGGCCACGCGCGGCCTCGAGCTCGTAGGTCGAGCCGAACGCGCCGGGATCGGCTTGCAGGGCGGCGAGCCGGATGGTCCGGTAATCCTCCGCCCGCGACGGGCCGAGACGGACGATTTCGAAGGCGGCGGGAAGCTCGGGAGCAGACGGCAAGGACATGCGTCGATCAGGGCGGATGAGGAATCGTCCGATGGTACACCGGCGATTGGCGGGCGGTTCTGGTGGTTTCGGCGGCTCCGGCAACATCGGCGGCATCGGCGGCATCGGCCGCCGGCGCCGCCTCCCGCGCCGGCCGGTTGCCGCATCGCAAGCGCCCCCGTAGAATCGATCCGCACATTCCAGGCCCGGCGCCCCCGCCCGCCGGCGCCCCTCGTCCCGTTTCGAAGGAGTCCGCAGCGTGCCGGCCATTTCCGCTCGACGCGAATCCCGTGCCCGCCATCCGGCGCGCGCGGCTCGACGCCTCGCCGTCGCCGGCCTGGCCGCGCTTGCCCTGGTCCTGAGCGGCTGCGCGACCCACCCGCCCGCCACCTCGCTGCCACGCCCGGTCACGCACGCGCTGCCGCAGGACACGCCCACCCCGCTACGCGACGCGCTGGCCGCGCCCGAGCGCGCGCATCCGGGCGAGTCGGGCTTCCGCGTGCTGTCGGTCGGCACCGACGCGCTGCAGATGCGCATCGCGCTGGCCCGCGCGGCCACCCGGACGCTGGACATGCAGTACTACATCGCCACCGAGGACACCACCGGCAAGCTGCTGCTGGCCGCCGCGCTCTACGCGGCCGATCGCGGGGTGCGCGTGCGGATGCTGGTGGACGACCTGAACTTCAAGGACATCGGCCAGATCATGGCCTCGCTGAACGCGCACCCGAACATCGAGATCCGCGTGTTCAACCCGTTCGGCGCGACCCAGCGCGGCATGTTCGCGCGCACCGCCGATCTCGTCACCAAGATCGACCGCTTCACGCGGCGCATGCACAACAAGGCGATGATCGCCGACAACCAGCTCGCGATCGTGGGCGGCCGCAATCTCGGCGACGAGTATTTCAGCGCCAGCCCGACCCTGCAGTTCCGCGATCTCGACGTGCTGGCGGCGGGCCCGGTGACGGCCGACATCTCGTCGAGCTTCGATGCCTACTGGGCCAGCGCGAGCGCCTATCCGCTGCGCGCGCTCAACCACCAGCGCTTCTCGCCGCAGGACCTGGACCAGGCGCGCGACGCGCTGCGCGAGCACTGGCGCGAGAACGCCACGCCCTACGACGCCAAGCCGCTCAACGCCACCCCGCTGGCCGCGCAGATCGCCGGCGAGCAGCTCGGCCTGGTGTGGGCCCGGGCCGAGTTCAAGGCCGATTCGCCCGAGAAGATCACGATGGCGAGCGGCACCTACCAGAGCCCGCCGATGCAGACGCTCGCCAACCTCGCCAAGGAGGCGCGCAGCGAGTTCCTGGTGTTCTCGCCGTATTTCGTGCCGCACGATGCCGGCGTGGAGGCGCTCGGCGCGCTGACCGCGCGCGGCGTGCGCGTCGCGATCCTGACCAATTCGCTGGCGGCCACCGACGCGGTGGCGGTGCAGGCCGGTTATGCGCCCTATCGCGTGCCGCTGCTGCGGCGCGGCGTCGAGCTCTACGAGTTCCGCGCCGAGCAGCCGCCCACCGCCAGCTTACGGCTGTTCGGCTCGCGCTCGCGCGCGAGCCTGCATGCCAAGGCCTATGTGATCGACCGTTCGACCCTGGTGATCGGTTCGCTCAATCTCGATCCGCGCTCGGCCTACCTCAATACCGAGCTGGCCCTGGTGATCCGCAGCCCGCAACTGGCCGGCGAAGTGGCCGGGCTGTTCGACCACGTCACGCAGCCGACCGAAAGCTATCGCGTGACGCTGGCCGAGCCGGCCTCGTCCGCGGCGGGCGGGCCGGCCGCGCAATCGCCGCTGCTCTGGACCGATGTCGAGCACGGGCAGCTGCGCACCTACAGCGTCGATCCGGGCGCGGGTTTCGTGCGCAATGCGCTGACCGGCCTGTTCCGCATGCTGCCCGTCGACGGTCAACTCTGAGGCGCTTCGTGACGGCGACGTGACAGGCCGGGCGCGTGCCCAACAGACACGCGCTCATCGGCTGCGCTTACCCGAGGGGAACGTGCCTACTTCAGCGCCGCGCGGATCCGCTCGGCCATCGCCTCGAGCTCCTTCGGATCGGCCACGTCGCGCGAATGCGCGCCGAGCGGCTGGGTGGCCCAGCGCGGGATCAGGTGGAAGTGCACGTGCGGCACGGTCTGGCCGGCCGCCGCGCCGTTGAACTGGCCGATGAACAGGCCGTCCGGGCGCAGCGCCTCGCGAATCGCCAGCGCGATGCGCTTGGTGACGCGGATGCATTCGGCAGCGGCCTCGTCGGACAGCTCGTAGAGCATCTCGGCCGCTTCCTTCGGCACCACCAGGGTGTGGCCCGGCGACTGGGGCATGATGTCCATGAACGCGATGGTGCTGTCGCTCTCGTACACACGCGTGCAGGGCAGCTCGCCGCGCAGGATTTTCGCGAAGATGTTCTTGTCGTCGTAAGCCATGATCTCGGTCGTCGTCGGGGTTGGGGTGAACGGGAACGACGATTCTCGACGCTCGCGCGCGAACGCGCAAGCGTGGCCCCAACTGTGCTTCAACTGTGCTCCGCGCCCTTACAGCAGGCTGCGCAGCGCCACCGCCGGATCGGCCAGCCGCGCCGCGTCGAGCGGCACGCGCGCGGCCGCCAGCCGGCGGCACACCGCCATCTCGCGCCCCGCGTCGATCACCGCCGCCGCCGCGAGCCGCCCTTCCCCGTCCAGCCCGAACACCGCGAACGGCCCGCTGCCCGGCTCGCCGCGCAGCACGCGCCGCTGCCCCGGCTCGAACCAGCCGAGCGTCTGCAGGTTGCTGTCGTACTGATCCGACCAGAGCCAGGGCAGCTCCGCGTAAGCGTCCTCGCCGCCGAGCAGGTTGGCCGCCGCCACGGCCGGCTGGCGCTCGGCGATCTGCCAGGATTCGGTGCGCACGTGGCGCCCCGCCAGCGGATGGAAATGCGAGGTGACCTCGCCGGCCGCGAAGATCGCCGGATCGAGCGTGCGGCAGCCGGCGTCGACGCGGATCCCGTCCGCCACCTCCAAGCCCGCCGCCTGCGCGAGTTCGACGTTGGGCACCACGCCGATCCCGACCACCACCACGTCGGCCGGCACCTCGCCTTCGCTGGTTTCCACCAGCAGCGCGCCGCCGGAATCGCGGGGATCGCGCCGCACGCGCTCGGGCAGCACGCCGAGCCGCACCTCGACGCCATGCCGCCGATGCAGGGCCAGCGCATGCTCGCCCACCTCGGGCGGCATCGCGCGGCCGAGCAGGCGCGCGGCCGGATCGATCACGCTGACCCGGCAGCCGAGCCGCACCGCGCTGGCCGCCACCTCCAGGCCGATGAAGCCGCCGCCGAGCACGGCCACGCGCAGGCCCGGCCGCAAGGCATCGCGCAGCGCGCGCGTATCGGCCAGCGTGCGCACGTA